>USIO01000014.1 GCA_900554815.1 uncultured Clostridium sp. | reverse complement strand
CGGCGTCGACGCCAATGCCCTGCAGCGCCCCAAACGTCTGCTCGGAGCAGCCCGAAACGTTGAAGAGGGCGGTTCTTTGACGATTATCGCCACGGCGTTGATTGATACCGGCTCCCGTATGGATGAAGTTATTTTTGAAGAATTCAAAGGTACCGGCAATTCTGAAATTATCCTTGATCGCAAACTTACCGACAAGCGTTTGTTCCCGACCATTGACATTACTCGTTCCGGAACGCGCAAAGAAGAACTGTTGGTTGACAAAGACCGCCTTTCCAAGATGTGGGTCCTGCGCCGGGTTCTGATGCAAATGGGGATGACGGACGGTATGGAATTTTTGCTGGACAAGCTTCGTCAGAGCAAGGACAATGAAGATTTCTTCAATACTATGAATTCCTGATAAAATAAAAAACCTGATTGTAAAAATCAGGTTTTTTTTAAGATACCGGACAAAAATGCATTGACAAATATATTTTAATATTAAATACTTAAGCATATTTTATAACAAATATACTTAAACAATGTATGCAGTAAGTTTAACATATTCCCATTTTTCTGCGGCCCAGAACTTTGTTCTCGAGGCGCTTGCTGCTGCATTTATTAAAACTTCTCTAATTCTCGCTGGCTTGTTGATTATCAGCCTCTAGGCATCTCCATTAAGTAAGTTTGGGTGCTTGGAGGGTAATTTTGACAAACTGAAAATCAACAAAACAACAACGGGAATTAACAATGATTCTACACTACTAAGAAAAGCAGAAGTAACTATTGATGACATTAAATATAATATTGGATTTGATATTGTAATAGAATTAGCAGATGGAAAAAAATATAAAGGATATGTAAATACTACATTACCAAAAGGAAATATAGGACAAGAAAGAGTGAGTGGAGTAGAAAAAGTAGATATAGAAAATGTTATTTTTAAAAGAGTAAAGTTTTAGTAAAGCATTTTATAAAAAATACTTAAGATTAGTTAAAAAAAGATAAATACATAAAAATTAAAAAAAGTATTGATAAAACAATAATATTTGTATATAATTTAAAAAGAAAAAATAACTCCTGTGTGGAGAGCAAACTTCAATAAAAAGCTATGAACCTCGTCAGGTTCGGAAGAAAGCAGCGATAAGTAGTGTATTTATGTGAAATCTTTGCTTTCCACACAGGAGTTGTTTTTTACAGCTCAGGACTATGATTTTAAATTTCAAAAAAGATTGCTACTGGCATAATTTTTTAAGTTTTAGTCTAAACTGTATACATTAAAAAAAAAAAGAGGTGTAATAAATGGCATATACAGCTTTATATAGAAAATTTAGACCACTTACTTTTGACGAAATGGTAGGACAAGAACAAATAACTAAAACTTTAAAAAATCAAATTATAGCAGGGAGAGTAGGACATGCATATTTATTTAGCGGTGGTAGAGGCACTGGTAAAACATCTTCTGCTAAAATATTAGCTAGAGCCATTAATTGTTTAAATCCACAAAATGGAGAGCCTTGTAATGAATGTGATATTTGTAAAGGAATATTATCTGGTTCTTTAACAGATGTTGTTGAAATGGATGCTGCATCTAACAATAGTGTAGAAGATGTTCGCAATATTAGAGAAGAAGTTAATTTTTTGCCAACACTTGCAAAATATAGAGTATATATTATTGATGAGGTACATATGCTTTCAACAGGAGCTTTTAATGCGCTTTTAAAAACACTTGAAGAACCACCAGAGCATGTTAAATTTATTTTAGCAACAACTGAGCCTCAAAAATTACCTGCTACAATACTTTCAAGATGCCAAAGATTTGACTTTAAAAGACTATCTACACAAGATATTAGTAAAAGATTAAAAATTATTTGCAATGAAAGTAAAATAGAAATTACAAAACAAGCATTAGATATAATTGCAATCTTAGCAGATGGGGCATTAAGAGATGGAATCAGTATATTAGAAAGATGTCTACAAGATGGAGAAACTAAAATAAGTGAAGAAAAAATTAAAGATTTAGTAGGAATTCCTAAAATAGAACATATTCATAAAATAACTAAAGCAATAATTGAATATGATGTAGACACATCTATTGACATAACTAATACTATTTTAAACGAAGGAAAAGAATTAAACATTTTTTTGTGGGAAATAATAAAATACATAAAAGACCTTTTAGTTTTAAAAGCAAGTAAAGAAATAGAAATATATAATGAACAAGAAAAAGAAAATATGCAAAAACTAATTCGGAGAAGTTTCAAAACAAAGACTATTAAATTTAATTTATGAATTATCTGAATTAGAAAATAATATGAAATGGTCTAGTCAAAAAACAATTATGTTTCAAGTAGGAATTATAAAAGCTTGTAGTAAACAAGAAAATAGTGGAATAGACGAACTAAATAAAAGAATAACTTTTTTAGAAAATAAAATTAATCAAAAACAGCAAACCAATAATGAAATTAAAATACCAGAAGAAACAAAAAAAACAGAAAATAAACCTCAAGAAAAGAAAACAAAAGAAATATTAATCCAAAATAGTACCAAAAACAAAGAAGTTCCTTACTGGCAAAATATTGTAAATACTTTAAAAGAAAATGGAAAAATAATGTTATATACAAACCTAATTAATTCTAATGCGATACAAATAAATGATATGACAATAGGAATTCAATTTGCAAAAGGATTAACGAATTTTGGAAAAAGTGTATTAGAAAGACCAGAAAATATGCAAGAACTTGTTAGATTAGTTAGTATAGAAGCAGGACAAGAAATGAAAATAAAATATTTAGATAATTCAACAGAAAAAAAAGAAGACAAAAAAGGAAAAATTAGTGAATTAGATATTCCAATTAATATTATAGAAGATGAATAAAAAATTATTTAAGTGAAATATATATATAAATTTTGTTTCACAAATTTTAAAGGAGGAAAAAACATGGCAAAAAGAGGAGGATTCCCAGGAGGAATGGGAGGATTTGGCGGAATGAACATGGGACAATTAATGAAACAAGCTAAAAAAATGCAAGAAGATATAGAAAAAACACAAGAGGAATTAGCAACTAAAGAATTTACAGCAACTGTAGGTGGAGGAGCAGTAACAGTAAAAGTAAGTGGTTCTAAAGAAATAAAAGATATTGTACTTAAAAAAGAGGTAGTTAATCCAGAAGATATAGAGATGTTGCAAGATTTAATATTAACATGTGTAAACGAAGCATTAAAAAAAGTAGACTTAGAAAATGCTTCTCAAATGGGAAAATTTAATATACCTGGACTAATGTAAGAATTAGGAGAAAAAAATGTCATATTATTCACCATCGATTGAAAAACTAATAGAAAGCTTTGAAAAACTACCTAGTATAGGACATAAAACTGCTGTAAGACTTGCTTTTTATATGCTAGATTTATCGGAAGAAGAAACAAACGAATTTATAGCATCTATTATAAATGCAAAAAAAACCTTAAAATACTGTTCAAAATGTTTTAATGTTTCAGATACAGATCCATGCCCAATTTGTGCAAATCCTAGAAGAGATAACAGCATAATTTGTGTAGTAGAAGATGTAAGGGATATTATTGCTATGGAAAAAACACACGAATTTAAAGGGGTATATCATGTTTTACATGGTTCTATATCTCCAATGAATGGAATTGGACCAGAAGATATAAAACTAAAAGAACTATTAGAAAGATTAAAAGATACTTCAATAAAAGAAATTATACTGGCAACAAATCCGCGAGTAGAAGGAGAAGCTACTGCCATGTATATTTCTAAATTAATAAAACCTATGGGAATAAAAGTTACTAGAATTGCTCATGGAATTCCTGTTGGTGGGGACTTAGAATATACAGATGAAGTAACATTAAGTAAAGCGTTAGAAGGCAGAAGAGAAATGTAACAAATAAAAAAACACATTAAATATTTGAAATGTCCCCGTTTAGTAGACACAAATAAAAAAAATTTGTGTTAAAATCTAAATGGAGGTGTATTTCATATTTAAGGCGTTTTTTTATTTATTTTAATAATATTTCACAAATGTTTTGGGTGGCATTAGGCTTAGCCAAAAGCAGTGCATTTTCGTGCATATTATATAATTTAGAAGCAGAATTTAATGTAGAAGACAATACATCTATTATTTTATCCGATTTTTTTAGCCAAACTGCAACACCAGCATTTTCTAAAAATGTAGCATTTTGTTCTTCTTGACCAGGAAGCGGATTAATAATAATCATTGGTAATCCAGAAACTAAGCTTTCAGAAGAAGTAAGTCCACCTGGTTTTGTAATAACAACGTCAGAAATACTCATTAATTCTGGAATTCTATTTGTATATTCTAAAATTTTAATATCTTTTATTCTATTTTTTTTGTTAATAAATTCAAGAAAAAGTTCTTTCATTTTTTTATTTCTTCCAGCAATAGCAATAAGTTGAAAATTTTTAAAACTTTCAACTAAAATTTTAAAAATTTCAAAAGTTTTATTTTTTCCTAAACCAAATTCTCCGACCAGCAAAAAAGAGAATAGTTTTCTTATTTGCGGAAAGACTAAATTCATTAAAAATTGTTTCTTTTTTAAAATTTTCTAAAAATCTTTCAGAAACAGGAATTCCGGTTACAAAAATTTTATAAGAATCTATAGCTAATTTCATCATATCTTCTTTCATTTTAGAATTTGCAACAAAATAATAATCCATTTGATCTGAATTAATTAACCATTGATTATGAATATGAAAATCTGTCATAACAGTAGCTATTTTACAAGAAACCCTTTTTTTCTTTTTTAATATTGTACACATTTGGCTAGAAAAAGGATGTGTAGAAATTATTAAATCTGGATTAAACAGCCTAATTAATTTTCCCAATTTATGAGACATTAATTTATTAGTAGTATTACTTACTTTAGATAAAATTCCTTTTTCTGCACTATAATATACTTTTTTCCAAGCCCATGGAGCTTTTTTTGCCATTTCTGAATATGCAGTAGTAGTTAATTTATTTATTATTTTGTTAATATATTCAATGCAATCTACCATTTCAACTAAACAATCAGAACAATTTTTTTCAATATAAGATTTAATTGCTTTTGCAGCAGATAAATGTCCACCACCATAAGAACCATAAAAAATTAAAAACTTTTTCATTATTTCCCCTCGCTTTAATGAAATTATAACATAAAAATAAAAAAATACATCATTTTAAAATAAAATACATAAAATTTTTATATTTATACAAAATATTTAATAAACAAAAAATAATTAAATTTAAAAAATTTTATTATTTTAGGGGGAATAAAGTTTATGACTAAGAAAAAAGAAAAAAGAATAAGAGCCTTTTTAATGATTATAATTTCTTTATATATTCTTATATATATAATTTTTAATGTGTTTGTAAAAGATACTTCATATGCTGGAACCGTTAATGCTTCAGAATCTGATGTACAATTAATTGCAAGAGCAATTAACCGGAGAAGCAAGAGGAGAAAGCTATGAAGGACAGGTTGCAGTACGGTGCTGTTATTTTAAATAGGGTAAAAGACCCTAATTTTCCAAATACAATTGCAGGAGTTATTTATCAACCAGGAGCATTTACAGCTGTTTCTGATGGACAAATTAATTATCCAATTGCCGAAGATTCAACAGTTGTAAAAGCTGCAAGAGACGCACTAAATGGTTGGGATCCAACAAATGGATGTGTTTATTATTTTAATCCATCAACTGCAACAAATAAATGGATATGGTCTAAACAGATTGTTAAAACAATAGGCAAACATCATTTTTGTAAATAAAAATTAAATAAAAGGAAGGTTAATAATTATGGGAAAAATAAAACAAAAATTATATGATTGGAAAAATAGATTAAAAGATAGACATATGTTGAGCATTGTTGTGGTCTTTTCTGCAATTATTATTGGAATGGGAGTATTTGTTTACAAAAAACAAACTCAATATAGACAAACTATGGAAAACCATTATAATATGGCGTTTTTTGAATTAGTAGATTATGTACAAAATGTAGAAAATTTTTTGGCAAAGTCTCTTATTTCAAAAACACCAGAACATGGTGCAGAGACGCTAACTAATGTATGGAGAGAAGCAAATTTAGCAAGTTGCTATTTAGCCCAAATACCAATATCAACAAATGAGTTAGCAAATACTTCTAAATTTTTAAATCAGGTTAGTGAATATAGTTATTCTTTATCTCGAAAAAATATATATAATGAACCTTTAACACAAGATGACCTAGATAATTTAAAACAATTACATCAATATAGTATAGAATTAGAAAATACATTAAACCAATTATCTAGTGAAATGACTCAAGGAAAAATTAAATGGGGAGAATTAACTGAAAAAGGTAGTATTGCTTTTGCTAAACAAGTTAGTAATGTATCACAAGATAGCTTTAAAAATATAGAAGAAAATTTTCAAGAATATGCTGGTTTAATATATGATGGAGCATTTTCTGAACATATGACTTCTACGGAAAGAAAAGGATTAACAGGAGAGAATATTGACGAAGAACAAGCAAAACAAAAAGCCAAAGATTTTATTGGCCAAGAAAAAATTGAAACAATCAATTCAAATGGCTTAATTGAAAATGGAAATATCCCAGTATATGACTTTTATGTAAAATTAAAAGAAGATGAAAAAAATGAAGTTCATATTTCAATTTCTCAAAAAGGTGGACATGTGGTATTAATGAATTACAATAGAGATATTAGTGCAGAAATTTTATCACAAGAAGAAGCAAACCAAAAAGGTATAGACTTTTTAAATAGCAGAGGATTTGAAAACATGAAAGAAACCTATTATTTAAAACAAGATGGAATTGTTACTATAAATTATGCTTATGTTCAAGAAGATGTTATTATGTACCCAGATCTAATTAAATTAAAAATTGCTTTAGATAATGGCGAGATTTTGGGGATAGAAACAACAGGTTATTTAAATTCACATGAAGAAAGAGACTTACAAGAACCTAAAATAAGCATTGTAAAGGCAAAGGAAAATTTAAATGAAAATTTAGAAATTTTAAGTGAGGGGCTAGCTGTAATACCAACAGAATGGAAAACAGAAATTTTATGCTATGAATTTAAAGGAAAAGTGGAAGATACGGAATTTTTAGTTTATATTAATGCAGAAAATGGAAGAGAAGAGAATATTTTAGTAATTATAAATACGCCAAATGGAACACTAACAATGTAAAGTTTTGTAAGACATAAATTTTAAAAAATAGAGAATACTAAAATTGAACAAAAGCTTTTAATTGTTCAATCTAGAAAATAGGGAGGTAAAATAATGGCTTCCAATAAAAATTTAATGTCTGAAAAGTTAAAAGAAGAAATTGCCAAAGAACTTGGAGTTTATGAGACTGTAAAAAGAGATGGAGGATGGCAGAATGTATCTTCAGAAAAGTGTGGAAACATGGTAAAAAAGGCTATAGAAATTGCAAATAGAAGTACAAGTAATAGCTAAAGTAACAAAAAGGAATAGATTTTTCTAGTCCTTTTTATTACAATAAGACTAGGTTTTTATTTGGACTATAAAGAAGTTTGTAGTTTCCATTCATCTTGTGGTGTTGACCAGACTGCACCAATTGGAGGATTTTCTTCTCGTGTCATAATTTATTTATAGTACTGAAATGCTAGCAGAAGTCAAAGATTTGCTGGATGCAAGGATTAGCCAAAAGTTGAAAACTCTACCCATTTGGGTGGAGTTTTTTTTTGTTTATATATTGATTTATAACATCATATATTATAAAATGAAGATATTCAAAGGGGAAGAGGAAAAATGGAAATTATAATTAATAATAAAAGAATAAATTATGAAATATCTGGAAAAGGAAACCCTGTGGTTTTATTACATGGCTGGTTAGCAAATTTAGATACAATGAAACCATTAGCAAATAGATTAAGTCAAAAGTTCAAAGTTTATAATATAGATATTATAGGTTTTGGAAAAAGCGAACTACCAGATAAACCAATGAATACAGATGACTATGGGAATTTTTTAAAAGATTTATTGGAAAAACTAGAAATAAAAAATCCAATACTCATAGGGCATTCTAATGGTGGAAGAATGATTATTAATGCGGTTGGAAGAGGAATAGTAAAACCAAAAAAAATAGTTTTAATAGACAGCGCAGGAATTAAACCAAAAAGAAAAATATCTTACTATATAAAAATATATACATTTAAATTACTAAAAAATATTTGCAAATTATTACCAAACCAACAACAACTTAAAGAAAAAGTTTTACAAAAATTTGGTTCAGCAGACTATAAAAATTCTCCAGAAGTCTTAAGAAAAACCATGTCTAATATATTAAACGAAGACCAAAAAAAATATTTACCTAAAATAAAAGTACCAACATTATTAATTTGGGGACAAAATGACACAGCAATATCAATTAAAGATGCTAAAATAATGGAAAAACTAATACCAGATTCGGGATTAGTTTTATACGAAAACTCAGGGCATTATTCATATTTAGAAAACTTAAATAATTGCATAATTGTATTATTTGAATTTTTAAAAAATGATGAATAATTTAAAAAAGAGGTAAAAAATGGAAATATACATTTTATTAATTTTATGGATAATTATTTATGGGCTATATTTTTATACAAAAACCAAAAATGGATTACATATGTTACAATTAGAAAGTTATAAAAATAAAAGATATATTAAATGGATAAAAAATAATATTAAAAAAATAAGCTCATATAAAGAAATATTTTTAATTATTATTTGTATAATATTTTTTCTAATAAATAAAGAATTTTTAGGGTTAATTTTATTAAACATAACATATTTTTGTTTATTACTACTAAAAAGGGAAGAAAAAGCAAAAAAACCATTTGTTATAACAAATAGAATAAAAAGAATGTATATAACTTATGGAATTATTAATGCACTTATTATAGGGATATTTGTTTTTTTAAATTATAAAATATTAATAATTATTTTAAATATATTTACAACACTTTCTTATTTGATTGTAATTTTAATTAATATAATTAATTCACCTATTGAAAAATTAATTCAAAAAAACTTTTATAATAAAGCAAAACAAAAATTAGAAGATATGCCAAATTTAAAAGTTATAGGAATTACAGGAAGCTATGGAAAAACAAGCACTAAATATATAGTATCAACTATACTTTCGCAAAAATATAATGTTTTAATGACACCCGAAAGCTATAATACAACTATGGGGGTAGTAAGAACAATTAATGAAAAACTATCTCCAATGCATAATTTATTTGTTTGTGAAATGGGAGCAAGACAAATAGGAGATATTAAAGAAATTTGTGATTTGGTAAAACCAAACTATGGAATTTTAACAGCTATTGGACCACAGCATTTAGAAACTTTTAAAACAATTGAAAATGTTGCAAAAACAAAATTAGAACTAATAGATGCATTATCAGAAGAAGAAACAGCATATATTAATTTAGAAGATGAAAATATAAAAAAAGCAGATATTACTAAAAAAACAATAAAATATGGCTTTAGCCAAGAATGTGACTATTATGCACAAAATATACAAACAAATCAAAATGGATCTAGTTTTGAAATATGTTCTAAAAATGGAGAATGCTATAATGTTACAACAAAATTATTAGGAAGACATAATGTTTTAAATATTGTTGCTGGTGTTGCTATTGCAAGCAACTTGGGACTAAAAAAAGAAGAAATATTATTGGGAATAAAAATGTTAAAACCTATACCTCACAGATTAGAATTAATTAAAAATAGCAATGGAAATATAATAATAGATGATGCCTATAATTCTAATAGTAGTGGAGCAAAAATGGCATTAGAAGTATTAGGAAGTTTTAAAAACAAGAAAAAAATATTAGTTACTCCAGGAATTGTTGACTTAGGAACACATTCAAAATACTATAATCAATTATTAGGACAACAGGCATCTGAGGTAGCAGATTATGTTATATTAGTAGGAGAAAAACAAGCACAGCCAATATTGGAAGGACTTATGCAAAAAAAATATCCTAAAGAAAAAATTTTTATTGCAAAAGATTTAAAACAAGCCTTAATAAAGATGAATGAAATTGCAGCAAATAATAGTGTAATTTTGCTAGAAAATGATTTACCAGACAATTATATATAAATTTAATTTTTGAGGAGGAATAAATTATGAAAATTAAACTAGGTGTATTTTTTGGAGGAAAATCTGTTGAACATGAAATCTCTATTATAACAGCAAACCAAGCATATGCAAGCATTAATAAAGAAAAATATGAAATTATACCAATTTATATTAGCAAACAAGGAATAATGTACACAGGAGAAAATTTATTTAATTTAACAGAATATAAAGATATAAAAGCATTAATAAAAAAATGTACACAAATAACATTAATTCGTGATGAAGAAAAAGTACATCTTCTTAGATACCCTATAAAAAAATGGGGAGAAAATATAATTAATTCCATTGACATAGCTTTCCCTATTATGCATGGAACCAATGGAGAAGACGGAACAATACAAGGATATTTTGAACTTTTGGGATTGCCATATATAGGATGCGATATTTTAGCCTCTAGTATTGGAATGGATAAAATTATTATGAAAAAAGTTTTAGCAGAATCTGGACTACCTGTAGTAGATTATGTTAATTTTTACTCTATGGAATATATAAAAGACGAGAAAAAATATATCAATGAAATAGAGGAAAAATTAAGTTATCCTGTTATTGTAAAACCAGGAAACTTAGGTTCAAGTGTTGGAATAAAAAAAGCAGAAAATAGGGAAAAACTAGTAGAAGCAATAGAACTTGCAATTCAATTTTCAGATAGAATAATAGTAGAAAATGCTATTGTAAAACTAAAAGAAATTAATTGCTCTGTAATAGGAGATACAATTGACTGTGAGACTTCTGTATGCGAAGAACCAATTAGTTCTGATGAAATATTAAGCTATACAGATAAATATGTTGGTGGAAATAAAACAAAAGGAGTTCCTGTAAAGGGGCAAAAGGCAATGGCAGCATCTAAAAAGAAATTACCAGCAGAAATAACAGAAGAAAAGAAAAAAGAAATAGAAAACTTAGCAAAACAAACATTTAAAGTATTAGGTGCAAATGGAGTATCAAGAATTGACTTTTTAATAGATGAGAATACAAATAAAACATATGTTAATGAAATTAATACTATTCCAGGAGCATTATCATACTACCTATGGGAAGCCTCTGGAAAGCCATTTACGCAAGAAATTGATGAACTTGTTGAATTAGCCTTAAAAAGACAAAGACAAAGAGAAAATAGAATATATTCATATAACCAAAACATTTTAGCATTAACAGGAAAAAAATAATAGGAGAATTATGAAAGAAGAACAAATTAAAGAAATAATAAAAAATAGATTATCAAATGAAAGATATTACCATAGTATTTGTGTTGCCAATCAATGCGAAATACTAGCAAAACAATACAATATAAATATTGTAAATGCAAGACTAGTTGGACTAGTACATGATATAGCAAAAGAACTAAGCAAAGAAGAAAAAATAAACTATGCTATAAAAAATAATATTACTATTGATGAAATAGAAAAAATAAAACCAGGATTATTACATGGAAAAATTGCTGCAGATATTGCAAAAAAAGAGTTTGGATTTACAGAAGAAATGTCACAAGCAATTGCTTGCCATACAACAGGAAAAGAAAATATGAGTTCACTTGATAAAATACTTTTTGTATCAGATGCTGTAAGCCAAGACAGACAATGGCCAGACATACAAAATATAAGAAATTTAGCAAAAGAAAATTTAAATGAAGCAGTATTATATATTTTAAACATGATAATTAAAGAAAAAATAAATAATAAAGAATTACTTCATATAAATAGCATTTTAGCAAGAAACAATATTTTAAAAGAAATTATGTAAAATATCTTTTAAAGTTAGGGAATGTATGCTATAATCAATACGAAAATAATACTAAAGAAAATCCTATAAAACAATATAGATATTAGACAACATGTTATGCTATTGTTTAACCAAAAATATTTAAAACTAATGAAGAACTAAAAGTAAAAATAAACACACCTACAATGTGGAGGGAAAACAAGCAATTATGATTTTTAAAGATTATTATAGGATATTAGAATTAAATAATAATAAAGTAACTCTTAACCAAATTAAAGAAAATTATAGAGAATTAGCAAAAAAATATCACCCAGATGTAAATATTGGTAATCCAAAAGCAGAAGAAAGATTTAAAGACATTAATGAAGCATATAGAGTTCTTTCAGATTCTGCTTCCAAAAGAAAATATGATAGAATGTGGAATAACCATATTGGAAAGAAAAAAAATTATGAAGAAAGTAAGAAAATACAAAGCTCTATTAAGAATGATTTTTTTCAAATGTTTTTTGGAAACTTAAAAGTTGAAGAAAAAGAAAAAACAAAGCCTAAGAAAAAAGTACCTGTAAAAGGAGAAAACATAGAAACAGAAATTAATATAACCATTGAAGAAGCATTTAAAGGACTAGAAAAAAAATTATCTTTACGAACTATAAACCGGAAAAATGAAGACATTTACTATAAAAGTTCCAGCAGGAATTAGAAATGGAGAAAAAATTCGTTTACTAGGACAGGGAAAAACGGGAATTAATGGTGGAAACAACGGAGATTTATTTATTAAAATAAAAATAAAAGATAATATAAAATTTAGGTTAGATGGTTATGACCTAATAACAGATTTATTTTTAACACCATGGGAAGCGGCATTAGGCACTAGAGTAATAGTAAATGGAATTGACGAAGAAGTGTCATTATTTGTACCACCAGGAATTCAAAGTGGAGAAAAAATAAGAATTGCCAAAAAAGGATATAAAGATGGAAGAGGAAGTAGAGGAGACCTAGTAACAGAAGTAAAAATATTGGTTCCTAAAAATTTAACACAAGAAGAAAGAGACCTATTTGAAAAACTAGGACAAGTATCTGGTTTTAAAGCAAGAAATTAATTTATAAATTGTATAATAATATTTTATTAAATAAAATTGAAAGTTAACATAAGCCAGTTGACAAAAAAACGGATAAATTGTATAATTATGTATAGTAATCATACAAAAGACAAAAAAGATTGCACCAAAAAATGAAGTAAGGGGTGTTAAAAAATGAATGAAAATCTACAAGGAAAACATTTTAGTATTACAGATCCAAAAGATGTAAACACAATAATATACCAAATAAACAAAACAGAAAAAGAATTTTTAAAAGATTCTCCTAAATATACAGTAGAAAGACTAGAATACACAGAAGAATATGTTGGGGAAAATAAAAGAAAAACTTTTTTTGTTGATGATCCACAACCAGGGGGAAACCAACTTGTTATCTTTTCTTTTGGCAAAGAAAAAGTAGTAGTTAATATGGGAATTTTAGAAGAAGAACAAGTACGTATATCTAAAAAACCATTTCCAGTTCAGTTTCATACTTTATATAATGAAAAAGAAACTGAATATAAAGAATTTACTTATACACCAAATTTAAAAAGACCTATTTCAATTATAGATCCAGAAACAACAGAAGAAATCAAGCCAACATTATACTTTGATGAAAAAACAAATGAAGTAAAAGGAAAATGCAAATTAAAACCATATAAAAGTTATTTTGCTTTTGAAATAAGAGAAAGTACTAGTAATTTGAAAGGGGAATAAAATAAATGAAAGAAAATACACAAGGAAGTAACGCAGAACTTTATTTAGGCGAAATGATAACAGACAAAAAAGGAAAAGTAACAATTCCACCTAAATATTCTTATAAAGTTACATTTAATGATAAAAATTGTATGATTATTCCATTAGAAGAAACAAAAACAAGAAAAAACAAAACAAAAGGAAAAAATACAGCACAAAGTAAAAGAAAAGATGATGATATACAACACTAAACAAAAGAAAAAAGGTGGAAAAACATATGATAGATAAAATTAAAAAAGGAATTAAAAAATCAAAAGGGAAAATAATTGTTATATTAATACTATGGCTTATTTTAGCTATAGTATTTGTTGTGCCTATGGCAATTTCTTTGCAAGATGCAGCAGAAGCAACTAAAAATGATACTTTTACAGTATTCTTTAAAAGAATTGGAGAAACAATTGCAAATCCATTTAATAGTATAGGAGTTGCTATTTCTTCTACATATATTTCAAACTTTTTAGACTTTTTATGGAAATTTTCGCTTATTTATTTAATTTTTGCAATAATAGGCCTTATTAGAGCTATGCCAAAACATGAATATGACGATATTGAACATGGTTCAAGCGACTGGTGCGAAAACGGAGAAGAATATAAAACATTAAGCAGAAACAAGGGAATTATTTTAGCACAAAAATTATATTTACCAGTAGATAAAAGAGGAAATGTTAATGTATTAGTAGTTGGACGGATCTGGTAGCCGGAAAATCTGCATCATATGTTATTCCAAATGCATATCAACTATTAGGTTCTTATGTATTTACAGATCCCAAAGGGGAACTTTATGATAAAACAGCAGGATATTTTAAAGCAAAAGGATATGACATTAAAGTATTAAATCTAGTAAAACCACAAAATAGTGATGGATATAATCCTCTAATGCATATTTCTAGTGAAATTGATGTAGATGTTATTGCTAATACTATTGTAAAAGGACAGTCAGATATACAAAATAAGTCAGACCCATATTGGGACGATATGGCAGAAATGCTATTAAAAGCATTAATCTATTATTTGATTGCTACAAGACCAGAAGAAGAACAAAACCTAGCAAGTTGCGCAGAATTGGTAAGAGCAGCAAATAGCAATACAGGAGATAACCTATTAACAAATTTAATGAATCAATTACCATATGATCATCCAGCAAGAATGAATTATAAATCTATTGAAATTGCGCCAGAAAAAACATATGGTTCAATTTTAAGTTCTTTACAATCAAAATTAGGAAAATTTGATTCAAAAGAAATTGCAGAACTAACATCAACAGATACCATTAATTTTCAAGATATTGGAAACAAAAAAACTGTAGTATATGTTATATCGTCAGATACTCATACAGCATATGATTTTTTACTTACTATATTTTTTGCACAAATGATACAACAATTATATGATTTTGCAGATAACAATGGTGGTAGTTTACCTATTCAAACATTTTTTATATTAGATGAATTTGCAAATATAGGCCACATACCAGATTTTGACAAAAAAATATCAACAAGTAGAAGTAGAAAAATATCTTTTAGTGTTATTTTACAAAATCTAGACCAACTAGAAGCTGTATATAAAGATACTCATGAAACCATATTAGGTAACTGTGATACACATCTTTTTTTAGGAAGTAACTCTCAAAAAACTGTAGAATATTTTTCGAAAGCACTAGGAGAAAAAACGATTACAAGAGAAAGCATTTCTATTAATAGAGATAAAAACAATTGGAAACAAGGAAAAAGTGAGTCTGACCAAGTAATGGCAAGAGCTCTTCTTACACCAGATGAATTAAGAAGATTAGATAACGATACTTGTATTGTTTATGAAAAAGGATTAAAACCAATTAAAGCAAAAAAATATTATTATTTTGAAAATTCAACTGTAAAATTTGCACAGACTTACCCTGCTGACCATAATGATGTAGAAGTAAAAAGAGGAAAATGGAGGAAATATAATCCTTATAATCCATATGAAGAAGAAAACAAAGAAAAAGAAGATACAAAAATTGAGTCATTAGATGATTTATTTTTAGATGATGAAGAAGACAATTCAAAAAAAATAGAAGCACCAATGTTACCACAAGAAGCAGAAGAGAAAAAAGAAGAAAATTTATCACCAGATATTCAGCAACAACTAGAAGAAAAATTTGATGAATTATTTGGACCACTAGAAAATATTAATTCACAAAAAAACAATCAAACTAACCCAACAGACGATAATGCCTTTTCAGACATACTAAATAATTAGTAAATAAAATTTATATTAATTTACACATTTAAAAATTGTTTAGAATAAACTAAACAATTTTTTTTATATAAAAAATAAATAAATTAGAAAATGTAAATTTAAATTTAATATTATAATTTATATTTTTAAAATTAATAAAACAATTATTGACGAAAGAAAATACATATGATAAACTAACAAAAAACAAAAGTTCTATAAAAGGAGAAAAAAATGAAATTTGTACACATTGCTGATATGCACTTTGATACAGCATTTACAACATTAAATACAAAAAAAAATATGGGAGATTTAAGACGCTTAGAACAAAGAGATGTATTTAAGCAAATTATAGAATATATAAAAAAAGAACAAATTGAATATTTTTTTATTGCAGGAGATTTATATGAACAAGAGTATATTAGGCAAAATACAATAGAATATATTAATAACTTATTTAAAACAATTCCAAATACAAAAATATTTATAACACCAGGAAATCATGATCCTTTTATTTCTAATTCATTTTATTCTCAATTTCAGTGGAATAAAAATGTATATATTTTTAATTCAAAAATAGAAAAAATTTCAACAGAAGAAGCAGATATATATGGTTTTGGATTTAATGATTTTTATTGCAAAGAGTGTGGAATAGAAACTCTAAAAATAGAAAATAAAAATAAAATAAATATTTTAATTATTCATGGTAGTCTCGATAGTGGAAATACACAAAACGCAGAATATAATCCTTTAAAAACAAGTATTTTACAAGAAAAAAGTTTTGATTACATTGCTTTAGGGCATATACATAAAACAAACTTTAACAAAGAAAAAAATAACAATATTATTTACCCTGGCTCTACTATATCGTTTGGATTTGACGAATTAGGAGAACATGGAATGATAATTGGAGATTTGGAAAAAAACAATTTAAAATTAAATTTTATTAAATTAGATAAAAGAATTTTTCAAGAAATAAATTTAGATATTTCAAATATTTTTTCAGAAGAAGAATTAATAGAAAAATTAAATGAATTAAATTTAGAAGAAAATACAGAAAATAAAATTATTTTAATAGGAACAAGAAATTTTGAAATAAAAATAAATAATATTTTAAAATTAATTAATAATGAAAAAATAATAAAAATAAAAAATAATACAAAAATTAATTTTAATTTAGAAGAAATTTCTAAAGAAAATAATTTAAGAGGAATATTTGTAAAAGAATTATTAAAAAAATTAGAAAATGAAGAATATTCTAAAGAAGAAATTTTACTAGCAATTGAAATTGGTTTAAACCTAATTTAACACGAAACTTAATATGTAAACCAAAAAACAGACATTATAAGCAAAAAAATGACATAATACCGTTCGGAATAAAAGGATACAAGAAAAACAAAAACAACTAAAAATGTGTTTACGTAAAATAAAATAATTAAGCAAATTAAAACTAAGAGGTGATAATTTGAAAATAAAAAATATAAAAATTAATGCATTTGGAAAATTAAAAAATAAAGAAATAAATTTACAAAATAATATTAATATTATTTATGGAAAAAACGAAGCTGGAAAATCTACATTATTAAAATTTATTACATCTATTTTTTATGGAATTTCAAAAAATAAAAATAAAAAAGAAATTAGTGATTTTGAAAAATATAAACCTTGGATTGGAGAAGAATTTTCACGGAAAAATAATTTATGAATTAGATAATAAAAATAATTATGAAGTATATAGAGATTTTTTAAAAAAGAATCCTAAAATTTATAATCAAACTGGAGAAGATATTTCAAAAGAATTTGGAATAGATAAAAATAAAGGAAGTGAATTTTTTAAAGAACAAACTAAAATAGAAGAAGACATGCTATGCAGCACTGCTGTTATAGAACAGGGAGAATCGGAATTAAATAAAGATCAACAAAACATAGTTATTCAAAAATTAACTAATTTAATTTCTGCAGGTAATGATAATATATCTTTTAAAAAAATAATAGAAAAATTAAATAAAAAACAATTAGAAGAAGTAGGAACATCTAAAACAATAGAAAGACCAATAAATATAGTTACTGAAAAATTAAATAAATTAAACCAGCAAAAAAATGAAATAGAATTAGTAAAAGATAAAAAATACGAAATAGAAAATCAAATAAAAATAATAGAAAAAAAACAAAAAGAATTAGAAGAAAAAATAAAAATAATAAAAATAATAAAAGAAAATAAAGAAAACGAAAAAATTGATAATGAAATTATTTTATTAAATAATAAAACAATAGAAGAAACAATAAAAAAAATTAACGAATTAAAAAACAAAAAAAATATAAAAAAAATTAAATATAAAAAAATAAATTATATATTATTAATTATATTTTTTATAATAAATATTTTATTTACACTATTTAATCCTATTATTATTTTAAATTATATTTTATATGGAATTTTTATTATTTATTTTTTATTTTTAGGAATAAATACTTTTTCAAATATTAAAAAAAATAAAAAAATAAAATTAGAAAAAAATCAATTAGAAAATCAAATTTTTATATTAGAAGAAAATAAAAATAATAAAGAAAAAGAAATTCAAGAATTAAAAAATAAATTAAAATATAAAATAGAAAATAATATAAATAATTTACAACTAGAATTTAAAAATGAAAATATAAAAGAATTAAATCTTCCATTAGAAGAAATAAAAAAATATTTAGAAGAAATAGAAACTGAATATAGAAATACTATTTTACAATTACAGCAATTAAATTTAGAAAAGGAAAATATAAATCAACTAATAAATAAACAAGCAAATATATATGAACAAATAACCCAACTGCAAAACGAAAAAAATAATTTAAATATGTTGGGAAATGCAATTCAAATTGCAAAAAATACTTTAGAAGAAGCATATAATATTATGAAAACAAATGTAACACCAGAGTTTATTCAAAAACTAAATCAAATTGTTAAAAAAATAACTAAAGACGAATATAATAATATTAAATTTAATGACTCAGAAGGAATAACAGTAGAAAATAAAAATGGGCAATACATACCAATATACATGTTAAGTATAGGAACAATTGACCAAATTTATTTTGCATTACGATTATCAGTATTACAGCAATTAACAACAGAAAAAATACCTATAATATTAGACGAAATATTTGCATATTATGATAATGGAAGACTAAAAAATATTTTACAATATTTATATGAAGAATATAATGATTATCAAATTATTTTATTAACATGTAGCAATAGAGAAAAAGAAGTTTTAGATAATTTAAAAATACCTTATTCCCTTACAGAACTGGTATAATATTTACGGATATTAATACTTGAGAGGAAACATAAGAAAAATAGAACTAAGAAAAGAAAAAAAGAGTAAAATTACATATAACTAATAAAAATAAGAAAATATTATCTTTGAGCAAAAAATACAAATAGGATAAAATAACGATAGTTTTAAAACGAAAAAGGAGCAAAAAAATATTATGAAAAAGTTATTAATAAATATTAGAACATCGCTTAAGTTCGTATCATTAGTAGCTATTTCAATTGTACTAATTATTGCAGCTATAACGTTAATTTATCAACCAATGTATAGTGTTACTTTAAATGGAGAGTTTATTGGATATACAGAAAATAAAAGCGAATTACAGGATAAAATTAACCAATATATAAAAACTGGAGACGGAGAACATATTGCTTTTGTAAAAATTAATACACTTCCAGAATATAAATTGTGCTTACTAAAGAAAAACAACATATCTAATGATGAAGAAATATTTGAAAAAGTAAAGTCTACAGGAACACCTTACTATAAATATTATGCAATTACAGAAAATGGAATAGAAAAATATTATATTGCCTCAGAACAAGAAGCTCAGAGCGCAATTGATGAATTAAAAGAAAAAAATAGTAGTAATAAGGAAAAATTAGCGTACATTGAAAAATATAGTACTAGTTTAGTAGAATTAGTAGACACAGAAACAGTAGTTTCAAAACTATATGTAAAACCAGTTGTAAAAACTGTAAGATATGCTTCTACTGGATATGCAAATACAAGTCAAACAATAAACACAGGAAGAAAAGTTAGTATTGGTATTAATTTAATTAAACCTATTTCTGGAACAATTACTTCAAGATTTGGCAATAGAGGAAGAGGCACACATACTGGTCTAGATATAGCTACATCTAAGGGAACACCAATTAAATCAGCTGCCTCAGGAACTGTTACTTATTCTGGATATAAAGGCTCTTATGGAAATTTAGTAATTATTACACATACAGATGGAACGCAAACATATTATGCACATTGCAACACATTAAATGTAACAGCAGGTCAAAGTGTAAGCCAGGGGCAAACAATTGCAACAGTTGGTTCAACAGGAAATTCAACAGGGCCACATTTACATTTAGAAATTAGAGTAAATGGAGTAGCGCAAAATCCACAAAATTATTTATATTAAAAAAATGTAAATTTATTTTATAAAAAAAGACACAAATTAAAATGTGTCTTTTTTTAAGTTATATTTTAATGTATAAACTTTTTAATAATACAATCTATAGTACCTTCAGCAAGAACAAGCTTACCATACTCTTGTAATTTTTTTTCAAAAAGAATTGGATTATTAATATACTTTCCAAACTCTGAAAAAACGGAGCAAATATTTTTTAATATTTCTATTTCTAAATTTATGTTTTTAATTACTATATAATAATTGTTATAATAATATAAAGAAACATTATCTAATATAGAAACAATATTTTTTAAATGGTCATTTTTTTTAATAAATTCGCACAACAAACACAAGTCATCAAAATTATCAAATTTATAAATTAAAGTAGAACAAGTATTACTAATAGATTTTCTTTTTATATGTATTTTTTTTGGAGATATTAAATTAGGATCTAATAATCTTGTAATTGTTAATACAAATGTGCCAGCTTGTGTGGCAATTGCTTCTACAGATAATCTATAATTTTTTGTAACAAAACCAATTTCTTTTTCTAGTTTATCTAACATTTCGCCAAATAAATTTTGTGTTTCTTTGGAATTTGCCATAAATGAATGAAGATCTATGTTTTTAGACTCTAAATCTTCCAAATTTAAAGTAATCCTTATTTTATCTTCAGTTAATTTCTCAATTTTCACTAAAAGCCTCCAGTCGAGTGAACTTACTCAAAAAAATATTTAATTAGATATCTTATAATTATTATACTACCAAAATATAAAAAAAGAAACAATAAAATTTTGGAAAAAATAAAGAATATTTTTATGATACTTGAAATATTTGAAAAATCAATATATAATATGAAAAAAACTAAAGAGAAATAGGAGGAAATATGGCAACTAGAGATAAAAATATATGGATTTTATTAGTATTTCTATTATCTGGATTAGTAATAGGAGGACTACTAGGAGAAATAGCAAAACAAGTGGACTTTTTATGGTGGTTATCTTATGGGCAAGAATTTGGACTACCTAATCCCATAACTTTAAACTTGAGTGTTATTAGTATTACATTTGGGATAATGTTTAAAATAAATATTGCAAGTATTATTGGAATGGCTATTGCAATATTTATCTATAGAAAAGTCTAGTACTAAATAGGGGGCAATTTCAAAAAAATTTTTAAGAGGTGTAAAACAAATGAAAATGAAAGAACTCCCTATTAGTGAAAGACCATACGAAAAACTAGAGATGTATGGAGAAAAAAGCCTTTCAAATTCCGAACTTTTGGCAATTATTATTAAAACTGGAACAAAAGAGGAAACATCAGTTGGACTAGCACAAAGAATTTTGAGTCTAAATGGAAACAATAATACACAAGACTTAAGATTTTTACAAGATATTTCAATAGCCGATTTTGAACGTATAAAAGGAATTGGAAAAGTAAAAGCTATACAATTGAAGGCAGTTTGTGAATTGGCAAAAAGGATGTCAAGACCAGTAAAACAATTAAAAATAAAAATTAAGTCAGGAAAAGATGTTGCCAATTTACTAATGGAAGAAATGAGATACGAAAAAAGAGAAATAGCAAAAGTAGTAGTTTTAAATAATAAAAACATAATTCTAAAAATAATAGATATATCATATGGCGGAAACAATTTTGCTATGATAGAGCCAAAAGAAATCTTGCTAGAGGCAATAAAATGCGATGCTCCTAAAATTATACTAGTACATAATCACCCAAGTGGAAACCCTACACCAAGCCAGACTGACTACCAAGTTACAGATAGAATATATGAGTGCACACAAATGCTGGGGATAGAACTTCTGGACCATATTATTATAGGTGATGGAACATACGAAAGTGTTATGAAAAACAAATGAAAACTTATAAGAAATATTTAACATTGGAAAGGAATGGAAGTCTAAATGAAACTTTTTAATTTTGGTGGAAAAGATATTGGAATTGATTTAGGAACAGCCAATATTTTAGTTACATTAAAGGGTAAAGGTATTGTATTAAAAGAACCTTCTGTTGTTGCAATAGATAGGAGAAGCGGAGAGATTTTAGCAACAGGACATGAAGCAAAAGAAATGCTGGGAAGAACACCAGACCAAATTAAAGCAGTAAGACCTTTAAAAGATGGAGTAATTGCAGATTTTACAGCAACACAATTAATGCTAAAAAATATTTTAACAAAAGTGTGCCAAAGATATAACGCAGGAAAGCCAAGAGTTGTTGTTGGAGTTCCTTCAGGAATAACAGAAGTAGAAGAAAGAGCAGTAGAAGAAACTATTATACAAGCAGGAGCAAAAGAAGTATATTTAATTGAAGAACCTATGGCAGCAGCAATTGGAGCATCTTTAGAAGTTGCAGAACCAAGTGGAAGTATTATTGTTGATATAGGTGGTGGAACAACCGAAGTTGCAGTTATTTCGCTAGGTGGGATTGTTATTAGTAATTCACTTAGAATTGCAGGAGATGAACTTGATGAAAGCATTGTAAATTATATAAAAAAAGAAATGAACTTAGCCATTGGAGAAACAACAGCAGAAGAAATAAAAATGCAAATTGGTTGTGCAATGCCATTAATGACTGAAATGTCTATGGAAATACGAGGAAGAGATTTAACAAATGGGTTACCTAAAAATATTGTAATAACATCAACACAAATTGAAGAAGCCCTAAGAGATTCTATTAACGAAATTGTAGAAGCAGTAAAAAGTACATTAGAAAAAACCCCTCCAGAACTTGCATCAGATATTATGGAAAAAGGAATTGTAATAGCAGGGGGAGGAGCCTTAATTAAAAATATTGACAAATTATTAAGTATTAAAACAGGCATGCCAGTTTATATTGCAGAAGATCCTTTAGAGTGTGTTGTAAAAGGAACAGGAAAAACATTAGAAGATTTAGAAAAGCTTAAAGATATTTTAATTAATGCAAGAAAAAGAAAATAAATTTAGCTGTTTTAAATTGTAGTTAGAAAGGAATAAAAAATAAATGCAAAGAAGAAGAGGCACGCATATTGCTGGGATAATAATTACAATTATTTTTTTAATTGGGTTAGTAATATTATCTAATTTAAATCTTGATAAACTATCACGGAGTAGAAAATGTTTTTTCTACTCTAATTATGCCTATACAAAATGGACTAACGTACTTAAAAAATAAAATAGAAGGAAACGATGAATTTTTTTCTGATGTTAACAATTTAAAAGCAGAAAACGAAGAATTAAAAAAAGCAAATAATGAATTAGAACAAAAGCTAAGGGAACTTGAAATTTTAAAAGCAGAAAATGCTACTTTAAAAGAATATATGAAAATGACAGAAAAGTACCCAGAATATAGTACAATACCAGCATATATTATTAACAAAGATATTAGTAATTTTAGTAATATAATAGTTATTAATGTAGGAAGTAATGATGGAGTACAAACAAATATGACAGTTATATCTGAGGCAGGTCTGGTTGGACATGTAATATCTGTAACTAAACATACAGCCAAAGTACAAACAATTATTGATTCGGCAAGCACAGTTAGTGGAGTTGTAAGTACATCTAGGGAAGGGTTACTTTTAAAAGGACAACTAGATTCAAATAGAACACTAAAAGCAACATACATCCCTACGGAAACAAGCCTAGTACAAGGAGACAGTGTGGAAACTTCTGGAATGGGTGGAATATATGAAAAAGGGATTTTAATTGGGTATATTAAAGAGATTGTAAACACAAAAAATATTACAGACAGATATGCTATTATAGAAACAGCGGTTGATTTTGAAAAAATAGAAACGGTTTTAGTTGTTAAATAAAAAACAAAATTCAAAATAATTATAATAAGGAAGGAAAATTTACTTGAAAAAAACTTTAGCAGTATTAATATCTTTTGTTATATTTTTAATTATTTATTTTATACAAACTAACTTCTTTAGTTGGTTTACAATTGCTGGGATAAAGCCAAATTTATTTGTAGTATTTATATTATGTATTGGATTGTTTGCAGGAAAAACCATAGGAAGTATATTAGGTATGATATATGGATTACTGCTAGACATATGGATTGGGCAAAAAATAGGAATATCTGGAATTTTGCTTGGAGTAGTTGGGTTTGCAGGAGGATATTTAGACAAAAACTTTTCAAAAGATAGCAAATTAACAATTATTTTAATAAGTATGGGAGTTACTACCATATACGAATTTTTACAATATGTAATAAGAGTTATTATGTACAATATGAACTTAGAATTAATATCATTTTTAAAAGTAATTGCAATAGAAATAACTTATAATGGTATAATAATTATTATTTTATATCCAGTAATACAAAAACTGGGATATTGCTTAGAAGAATGTTTTAAATCTAGAAAAATATTAACACGTTATTTTTAAAACAAAAAATGTAAAATACAATCTAAGACAAAAAACAGGAGGTAAGCATATTATTGGAAAGAAATAAATTAAGATTTAATATAATAACATTAATAGTATACATTTGTGGAATTATATTACTTTTACAATTATTTAATTTACAAATTATTCAAGGACAAGAATATAGAGAAAAATCAGACACAAGATTAACTAGGGAAACAACACTTTTGGCTGCAAGAGGAGAAATATTAGATAGAACAGGAACAGTTCTAGCAACTAATACTTCTTCAGTAACTTTGGAGTTATATAAAACTAAAATAGATGATGAAACTCTAAATACAACAATACTTAATATGCTAAATGTATTAGAAAAAAATGGGGATAAATATATAGATAATTTTCCAATTAAAATAGAGCCATTTGAATATACTATTTCTGGTAATTCATTAAAAAATTTTAAAGACAGTTATAAAATAAATGAAAATGCTACAGCTGAAGAGGCTTTTTACCAATTAAAAGATAAATACGAAATTACTCAAGAAAACATTAATGACATTAGAAAAATTTTAGTTGTTAGATACTCTATTTCTGAAAATGGATATAGTTCAACAAGACCAATTGAAATTGCAAATAGAATTAGTAATGCTAGCGTTAATGAACTAGGAGAAAGAAGTGCAGACTTTCCAGGAATTAATATTTTACAAAAACCAATGAGAAATTATAGATTAGGAAGCTTAGCTTCTCATATTTTAGGATATGTAGGTAGAATAGAATCAAAAGAACTAGAACAGGAAGAATATAAAGAGTATAATATAAACGATTATATTGGAAAAACAGGACTAGAATATACATTCGAAAAATATTTAAGAGGAACAAATGGTATAAAACAAATTGATATGGATGTAAATGGAGTCGCAACAGGAGAATATATTACACAAGAAGCCATTGCAGGTTCTAACGTTATTTTAACAATTGACGCAAACTTACAAAAAATTACAGAAGATGCATTAAAAGCAAATATAGAAAAAATTAAATCTGGAGGTTTTGGAACACCTTCTGAGGCAAAAGGTGGAGTGGCTGTTGTAATGAATGTAAATAATGGGGAAGTTTTAGCTTTAGCAAGTTATCCTGACTATGAGCCACAACTATTAGTAGAAGGAATTAGTACTCAAAAATGGAATGAATATTTAGAAAATAATGCTCTTTTTAATAGAGCGGTACAAGGAACATATGCACCGGGTTCAATTTTTAAAATGGTAACAGCAATTGCAGGTTTAGAATCAGAAGTAATTACAACAACAGAACAAATTAATGATACAGGAATTTATAGAGAATATAAAGATTACCAACCAAGATGTTGGATATATAATTCTAGAGGATATGGACATGGTTGGCTAAATGTAGGAGGAGCTATTAAAAATTCTTGCAATTATTTCTTTTACGAGGTTTGTAGAAGAATGGGAATAGACAATCTAGAAAAATATGGAAAATACTTTAAACTAGGACAAAAAACAGGAATAGAATTACCAGGAGAAACATCTGGCACTTTAGCAAATAAAGAAAACACAGAATATACAGGAGATGTATTGATGTCTGGAATTGGACAAGGAGCAAATAATTTTTCTCCAATTCAAATTGCAAGATATATTAGTATATTGGTAAGTGGAAACAAAAATTTAAAACCAACATTAATTAGAACTATTATTAATGCAGATGGAACAGAAGTTAAAAAAGATGAAATTAACAAATATGTTAATAAAAAATTAGGAATAACAGAAGAAGAAACAGATATTACATTAAACCCAGAAAATGTAAAAGCAGTTTTAGATGGAATGAAATCTGTTACAGAAGATGGTACTGCTTCTAGTGTTTTTAGAAATTTTGAAATAGCAGTAGGTGGAAAAACGGGTTCTACAGAAAGCAATACAGGTGATGTTAATGCCTGGTTTACAGGAGTAGCACCATTTGAAGATCCTGAAATTGCAGTGATTGTATTGGTAGAAAATGGAGCACATGGATATTATACAGCAGAAGTTGCCAGAGAAATCATTAAAGAATATTTTGGAATGAATGTTAGTGGTGTAAAAGAAAATATGTTGGCAACTCCCCTAACAGAAGAAATGAGATAAAAATAAAAAATATATTATAATAAAAGGAAACTTTTGTAGGAGGAAAATATGAAGGAATGTATTAGCATTAATCAAAAGACAGATAAAATAATTATTAAAATAAGTGAAACAGAAGAATATAAAGAAATAATAACTACTATTAAAAATAGAATCAGCCAATTAAAAAAAATGTATCAAAATGAAAAAACACCAATACTTGTTATGGGAAGGGTATTAACTAAAAAAGAAATGGAAGAAATAAAAATAATAATCCATGATACAATTCCAGTAGAAGTAAAATTTGATAGTCCTACGGAATTAGGACTACATGGAATAAGAAGAACATTTGAAAAAGAAATAGAAAATTCAGACACAAAATTTTTAAAAGGTTCTTTACGTTCTGGACAAAAAGTAGAGTATGAAGGTAGCATTGTTTTAATGGGAGATTTAAATGCAGGAGCAGAAATTATGGCAGGAGACAATATTGCAGTAATTGGAAATTTGCGTGGGTTAGCACATGCAGGAGCAAAGGGAAATAAAAAAGCAGTTATTGCTGCAGAAAGTATTGAAACACCACAAATAAGAATTGCTAATATAATTAAAGAAATTGAAAAAAAAGAAGATGATACAGTAAAAAAGAAATTTGCTTATGTAGAAGAAGATAAAATTATATTAGAATAAAACTAAAAATCAGTTAAACCATAGATTGTAATGCTTTATAAAAATAAAGTATTATAATCTATGGTTTGTTGTTGCTTTATGGTAATAAATATTTTTTATTATACAACGATTCGTGCGGTTTGCAAAGCAAACCTGTACATGTGCTGAAGCCACTTTTTATGATAACAACAATAAAATTAATGCAATATATAAATTTATATCATCTACTCCTTCACTATATAAAAAGAAAAGTAAACTTATTAATAAAATATCATCAAAATATAATTTTAAACCAAATATTTCAAAAAGAGGATTATTGTCGTTTCCTTCTTTTTTTTCGCATTTTTCTAAACAGGGAGTTTCTACGGCTTCTTCTTTTTTACATGAAGATAGAAGGGAAGTAGGAGTATAAGAATGCCTTTTAGTATACCTTGGGTAATAAAAAGGAAAATGAAAAAAAGGTGGAAAATACATCATTTTTGTTTACCACCGCCCATGTTACCAAAAATATCCATTAAATTTCCCATTTTTAACAAAGTTGCATATTGGTCAACTTTACTTTTTCTACTTTCTTTTAAATATGGTTTTAAAGATAAAAGAAGATTACTACTAGGATTATCTTTGGCATTCATTTTTTCTATAATTGTTTTCATTTTTAAAATGGTATTCATATCTATATTAGAGGTAGCATTTGCTTTAGAATCTGTAGAAGAATTGTTAAACATATTAGCAAAGTTATTTAGCATTTCAGGAGAAATTTTAGAAAAATCAAAATTATTTGAATTATTAGAATCTATTTTAGCACTTGTATTATTAGAATGACTGTTATTATTCATCATATCAGAAAATTGATTTACCATATCTTCTATATTTTTCATACCCACAATGCCTCCATAAATTTAACTTAAATAAAGTAATAGTAATATATATATAATATATGAAAAATTATCATAAATGTTACAAAAATTTGTATAAAAATAATGCATAATTTCATGGTAATAAAAAAGTAACAAAAAAGTAATGAAAAAGTAAACAAAATTTATAACATGAATATCCGTAAATAAAAGAAAAAAAACGAAAAAAGAAGGAATTGAATCAATATTGACGAAAAAAGTAAAACATGTAAATATATAATTATATAAAAGTCATATTAATATTATAAATGGGAAAAGGGGAAAAAATGATAAAAAAAGGAAATATAATTATAAACAAAATAACAGGAATTATATTAATAATAACATTAACATTTACTAATTTTATTTTGTTAGGAGTAGTAGCAGGAAAAGGAATAATTAGTTATGCAGTGGAAGATTTAGAAAAACAAAATAGTAACACACAACATGAAAATGTAAAATTTGATGCATATTTTTTAGAAAACGGAAATAAAACGCATTCTTTAACATTAAATATACAACAAAAAAGTAAACTCTATTTTGCTTTAAATATAATGAATAATGGATATTTTAAAGAAGGAAGTATAGAGTTAAGAAATGCAAACTATGAAATAGTAGGAATATTAGAAACATCAGAAATAATGCAAAAAATAGAAGAAAATAAAATTACTTTAAAACAAATCAATTATGGAACAGAAGCTATAGTAGATATGCCAATAGGAATAGAGATAGGAAATGAATTTATATTAGAAAATATAAATAAGGAAAGTAGTTTAGTATTAAAAGGAATATATATAACAGAAGAAGGAGAAGAAATTGAAATTGAAAAAGAAATAAAAATAAATGTTATATGGACAAGTCAAAATGAATTAACAGTAACCAACCAAATAAGCAAATATAAAATATATGAAGATAGTAAAAAAGTATTAGTACAAGAAGAAATAAAAATAAAGCAAGAAATAAAGAGTTTACCAATAGCCAAAACAGAGATAGAAATAGAAGTACCAAAATATGAAGGAAAAGAGCCAGAAGAAATAATAGTGCAAGCAAATAAAATAGGATTAACAAAAGGAGAAGAATGTGAAGCAATAGAATTTAGTAAAGAAAACTGGGAATATGAAGAAGAAACAGGAAAAGTAAGAATAAAAGTAGAAAACAAAGAAAAAGATGGAAAAGTATGGTCAGGCTTAGGAGAAGACGAATACACAGTAACATATATATATAAAGTAGAAGAAGTAGAAAATGGAACAAAAGTAGAAAGCAAAATAACAACAACGATAACAAGATATAATGGACAAGGGTATAAGCAAGAAGTAATAGAAAATAAGGAAGTTAAAGAACTAAGAGAAGAAATAGGAAAAATTATAGAAGGAGAAATAAAAATAGAAGAAGAAAGCATAAGTAAAGGAAAACTATATGCAAATACAAATTCAAATAGTAGAGAATATGAAACAACATACCATATAAAAGAAAAAATAGAAATAGGGTATATAGAAGGAATAGAAAAAATAACAATAGAAGGAATAAATGAACAATTTATAGGAGAAGATGGAAATAAAAATGCTACAAAAATAGGAAAAGTAAATTACACAGCATATAGCAAAACGCAAGTAGATGAAAAAAGTTTTAAAAAAATATTAGGAGAAGAAGGATATATAATAATAAAAAATGAAACAGGAGAAGAAATAGGAAGAATAAGAAACAACAATTATGAAATAACATATGAAACAAAACAAGACATCATAATATTAGAAACAAGTAAGCCAATAGAAGAAGGAAACTTGTTTATTAAACATGAAAAAGTAATAAAAGCAGATATACCATATTTAAAAAATCAATTAATAAGTTTTAAAGAGTTAGAAGTGGGAATGAAAATAGGAGAAGAAGAAAAGACAGAAACAGCACAATTAGAAGAAACAACAACTAAAGTAGATATGACAATCAATAAAGAAGTAATAAACCATGAAGAAAACGTAGAGATAAAACTAGAACTAAACAATACAAAAGAAAGTTCAGACTTATATAAGAATCCAAAATTCAATATAGAATTACCAGAATACATAGAAAAAGCAAAAATAGAAAGAACAGAAATATTATTTGAAGAAGAACTAAAAACAAAAAGAGTAGAAGCAATAAAAAATGAAGATGGCAAACAAGAAATACAAATAGAATTAGAAGGAACACAAACAAAATTTAATACAATACCAAACACTAAAGGAACAACAATAATAATCCAAGCTAAATTAACAGCAAGTAAAACAGGAGAAGGGAAAGCAAAATTACAAGTAATAAACGAAAATGCAGTGAACTATAGTAAAGAAGGAAATACGCAAGTAGTATTAAATGGATATGTAACTACTTATTTAGATATTACTGAAAATCAAGAAACAAATAATATGTTAATGCAAAGCCAAAATATAAATTCAATTAATACTAATGAAATAAATAATGAAAATTTAGAAATAAATTTACAAGAAGAAGAAAATATTTATCAAGAAAATAAAGAATTTACATTTGAAATAGAATTATTAAACAAAACTCCAGACTTAGAAGAACTTGCATGGACACAAGAAGACTTAGACAAAAAAGAGACAATTGAAGCAAAAATAGAGGAATTAGAAGAAAAAGAGGAATTAACATTAGAAGAAACTAAAGAAATACAAAATTTAGAAATAGAAGAAATAGATCTTCAAATTAAATATTCCCAATTAGAAGAAAAAGACTATTATGAATTGAAGAAAAAACAACAACAAGAAATTAATTTACTCCGTAATGAAAGTGAAGAAATTTTAAATTCAATAGAAGAATTAACAAATGAGCAAATACTAAAATTAAAGGAAATTAATGACAAGTTAGAGAATCAAGATTTTGACACAATATCAAAAGAAGAATTACAAAAACTACAAAAATTAACTGAAAAATATAATGATACAACATTGGGTAAAAATTTTATTAATGATATAGTGTTAAATCTTAAACTAGAACAATATATTGAGTTTCAATCTGCTGAAATAATAGATTCATCTGGAGCTAAAATTACAGATGTTAGTATAAATTATGATGATGAAAATAATACAATAACAGTTAATTTAAAAAGATTTCCAGAAAAAATAGACAAAAAAATTTATTTAAAAATACATGCAAAAGCCAAAAATATAGGAAATTCAAAAATAAAAGAACAAATTAATACATTAAATTTAATCTATGAACAAGCAGGAGAATATAAACAAATAGAAACAAAATTAAAAGTAAATATAGGAAAAGTAGTATTAGAAGTAATAAAAACTATGGAAGTAGAAAAGGATAAAATAACTACAGGTGATATAGTTACTTTTAAATTACAAATAATAAATAATGGTGCTATAGATTGCGATGTAGCTAGTGTATATTTTAAATTACCAAAAGAATTAGAATTCTTACAAGCAAATTATGGAAAAGAATCTGCTGAAAATGACATTGAAGAAAGTAAAAGATTAGATGAAAGTGAAAAAGGCTTGGAAGTTCCTCTTTACGAAATAAAAACTGGTGAAAAAGCAATTGTAAATTTAACTACATTAGTTAGCAATATAGAAGAATATAAAGAATGTCAAGTTGAAGCAAGTTGCGAGTATGGAATTTTAAGAGAAGAAAAATTAGAAAATCAAGAACAAATAGTTACATGGCAACTAAACATAGAAAAACCAGAAAACAGTGATTCAAATCAACAACCAGAAGACAATTCAAATGCATATAATTATACTATTTCTGGATTAGTGTGGTTAGACAAAGATTTTAATGGAGTAAAATCAGAATTAGACGAAGTAATAAACGGAATAGAAGTGCAATTAATAGAAGAAAAATCTCGGTAAAGCAATTTCAACTATAAAAACAGATAAGAATGGAAAATATGAATTTAAAAATTTAAAACCAGAAACATATAGAATTTTATTTATCTACAATAGCGAAGAATTTGAGTTAACAGAATATAGAAAAACAGATCAAGAAGAAATTAATTCTAATGCTATTAGCACGTCTAGTGGAAAAGCAATAACAGAAGAAATAATTATTACAGATAAAAATGTAAAAAATATAAACCTAGGACTTAAAGAAATAAAAAAATTTGATATGAAATTAAATAAGACAATAAGCAAGATAATAGTACAAAATGAAGAAGAAACAAAAACGTATAATTTTAATAATGCAGAACTAGCAAAAGTGGAAGTTAATAGCAAAAAAATAAATGGAACTAGTATACTTATAGAATATAATATTGAAGTAATTAATGAAGGAAATACAGCAGGAACAATAGGAAAAATTATAGATTACATACCACGAGAAATGAGTTTTACGTCAGACATAAATAAAGATTGGTTGCAAGATAGCGATGGTAATTTAATTTATACTGGACTAAAAGCAGAAAATATAGAACCAGGAGAATCAAGGGAAACTCAACTAATACTTAGGAAAAATTTAACAGAAGATAATATGGGAGTAATAAATAATAGAGCAGAACTATTAGAAGTAAGTAATAATGACAATATTATAGATACTGATTCTTTCCCAGGAAACAAAAATGAATTAGAAGATGATATTTCTTCAGCTGATGTAATTATTGGAGTTGCAACAGGAGAGAAGATTGTATATTTAGTAGTATTTTTATTAAGTTTTATATTTATTGGAATAGGAATATATCTTATTAAAAAACTTGTTATAAGGAGGTAAAAAATGAAAAAAGCAACATTAAAAATAATTTTTATACTATGTTTTATTATATTTTTTACTTTCCTAGTAAATAATCAAGTAAAAGCATTAGACATTACAATAAGTAATGATGAAAATATAAGAGAAATAAAATATAATGTTTCACAACAAATAAAAGTTAATAAAGAAATAACAAATCCAACAACAACAGCAGTATACAATCAAATTCTTAATACCGGTATGGTACAAAATCTTAGTACGAATTTAGTAGGACTATATTGCCAAATTACAGGTGTTGCACATGGACGGAATTAATACATACATGCCATTGGAAAGTGAGATTAAAGCAACCTATAAAAATGACGCTAAAAAAGCATATATATATTCAGATACTAGAAGAAGTACAACACAGTCAGAATGGTGTAGTAGTTTTACACAATTGTTAGCATGGAAATATAGAGGATTTGCTTTAGATAGAGCAGAACAAGATGTTAATGCTAGAGAAAATTGGAAAAATGCACTTGCATTTGAGAATTATGGAAACAATAGAGTAGAATGGGAAAATGCAAATGGAAAAGAGTACACTCAACCAAGTATTGTTCAAACAAATCCAATTTCTATTGACTACTTAGCAGGTCCATATAGAATAGACTATGTTATGGGAGTAGAAGATAACAGATATATTTGCGAAATTCAAAGTATGGAAATGAGAGATAAAACAGGAAATATAATACAATATTCAACTTCTGCAAACTTAGGAAATAGCCCATATTGGTATATAGCAAAAATAGATGGAACACCATTAAATAATGGAACATATGGAAATTATCCTTTTCCAAATGAAGATTTTTATATTAAAGTAAAAAATTTTAATGAAAGTAAAGTATACTTAAATGTTACAATAGAAAAGGTAGATGCAGAAGCAAATTTTGTACACATAACTGGACAGGGGCATCAGCCAATTACAGGAGGACGTCGTTGCTCTGAGTGTGTGCAAAAAATCCAACAATGTAATAATATTAGAGGCTATGAACAAGTTACTTGTACAATGAATTCACTTTGTAGTAATTGCAAAGCACAAAAAGAAAAATATGAAAAATTAGGCTTGGAAATGTTCTTTAAACCTTGTGGAAAAAAGTATGATGATAAAACAAGACCAAAATATTGTAGAGATTATATATACAATAAGCCATCTAAATTATGTTCAAAGTGCCAAAGCCAATATTGCTATAAACAGTTTACAACATATGAAGAGGTAGAAGATCTTACTACAGGAGGTACTAAGCGAGTAGAAGTACAGGCACAATGTAGTGCTAGTGCAGAGTATTTAGACTTTAATTCACAACCTCAGGAGTTAGTGGGATATGCAAAAAGAACAGAAAGCAATTTTATTGTTGGAGTAGAAGTAAACTTAGACTGTATAGACTTAACTGCAAGAAAATTTGTAACAGGGATAACAGATGTTAATGATGTAATATATAATGCAAATGGAAGCGTAAAAGATGCAGAAAGCAAACAGCAAGAAATAACAAATAGAATACCACAAGTAGATACAGGACCAATAAGAAGAGAAGAAGGAACAACAGCAATATATAACCACACAAAAGAGCCACTAATGGTAAAAGTAGGAGATATAGTAGAATATACAATAAGAGTATATAATGAAGGGACAGCAGATGGATATGCAGAAGAAGTAACAGACTATTTACCAACAAACCTAGAATTTATTAG
>USIO01000013.1 GCA_900554815.1 uncultured Clostridium sp. | reverse complement strand
TTAAAAGTCCTGCAATTTTTGCAAGTAAAATTTGAATATTGAATGGTTTTGTCACATATTGATCTGCTCCATAATTTAAACTTAATAGTTCATCTATTTCATTATCTCTACTTGTTACCATTATTATTGGAACATTTGATGTTCTTCTTATTTCTTTGCAAATATATTCCCCATCTGTGTATGGTAAATTTATATCTAGTAATATTAGATCTGAATTTTCTTCTAAAATATCTTCTACTGCATTATCAAATTTTTGCAATATTACTGCTGTATATCCATTTTTTTCTAAAAAAATTTTTAATTCTTTACTTAGTTTTTCATCATCTTCTACTATTAGTATATTTGACATATTTTTCTCACCTACCACATTATAGCATATCTTTTTTTATTTTTCTATAAGTGCAAAAAGCAAATCAATATTGATCTGCTTTTGTATTATTTATTTGTTATATTGTTCTTGCACAGTTTCTGGCATTTCATCAAATTGTACTTCTTCCCAATTTACAACACCTCTAGTCATCATCACTTTTAGTTTTAAATAGGCATCTTCTCTTAATTCTCGTGTTGTTTGAAAAGTTATTTCTTTTGATTTTCCGTTTTTATTATAAGATATTAATGTATATTCATAGTTCATATTATGTTTTGATATTTTTTCTACTTTTGTATTATCTATTTGAGTATAATAATCTGAACTCTGATATACAAGCATATAATATGCACCACAACACAATGCTATCACTAATACTATTCCTATAATAACAATTATCTTTTCCTTTATTGTTTCCATAGTGATTCTCCTTTCTTTTTTCATTATAAATCTCTTATACATACTTTGCCATCGATTTACCTTACAATAACCTTACATTTTTGTAAGAAAGGCAAAAAGAATAGTATTTTACAACTATTCTTTCAACATTTTATTTTCTATTTTATTTTATTCTTTTTTAAATATAGACTTATGCTAATTGCTAATACAATTAATATAAAAATTATAATTATAGTAATTTTATTTTTCATTTCTTATTACCTTTCCAAATTTAATTAACTATATTCCAACTGTTTCCTTTATCTTCTGAACAATATTTTTTAGAATCTCCACCATTATAATCTCCATCTGATCCTTGCCCTATTTCTAAATACATTTTTTCATTTTCTATTGTTGGTAAATTATAATAATCATATATATCACTTTCTAAAATATTTACTTTTGAAAATGTTTTTCCACAATCTCTTGTAATATACAAATCCGAATTTTCTCCACCAGTTAGAGGCATTGTTAAAAATCCTGTATTTTTATCAATAAATTTTATTTGACTTGCTGTTTTAAACCTTTCCTCATTTTTCTCTCCAATACCATTGCTTATGTCAGTCCAAGTTTTTCCACCATCAACTGTTTTTGATATTTTTCCAAAGGCTGTTCCCATTGCTACATCTTCAAATTCAAGCATAAATCCAATATTAGCATCTATAAATTGTATATTTTGAATAGAACCTTTATCTTCTAATTCAACAGTTTGCCAATTAACTCCCATATCATCTGAATATACTAAATATTTTTTCTGATTTTTAGTATAATAAAATATAGTTTTTTCTTTTGAAATTTGATAATTGTATTTATTGTAACTTGAACTATCATTTGAAAAATCTCCTGGTACTTCTATTGTATTTTTTCCATCATAACTAATATATAGAATACCATTTTTTATCTTATAATCATTAGCAGCTACACTAACAACATTATAATTACTTAAATCATTTGCATTTTTGTATGTAGTACAATATAGTTTTTCTTTTACTGCCTTTTCCATTGAAACTTCTGTTAAGGTTATTGTTCCATCTCTTTTTATAATTCCTGTCTTTTCATCTATTTTACAATCTTTATTTAATGCAATTACATATTTAGGTGTTTCATTTTTATACAATACAATTGCTAGTGTTCCATATTGTTTAATCTTATCATATTCAAATTCTTCTGACTTTTTATCTTTTTTAATCTTTATCCCTTTAGAATCCATAGACATCTCTATTTGAGTGCCATATTGACTTCTTGTTTGCCAATCACCTGAAATAGCCGTTGTTACATAATAATATGATATTCCATTACCTCTATCTCCATAAGTTGCAACAAATTCTCTTAATTTTCCATCTTTATCCTTATATGTAATGCTACAAACATCATTTACTATCCATTGATGTTTTATCTTTCCTTCTACTGCATAAGAAAATTTTTCTTTTGGTTTAGCAAAGATAAATAATTTTGCATTTTTATATAATGTTGTTTCTCCTGTTTCTTTATTCTGCTTTAATACTAATTCATTTGAAAAATCGCTCGAAAAGCTGACAATACACTTATTTTTAAATCCATTGTTAAGCATAAATGCAAAATTGGTAATCGTTAAAATACTTGCTACACAAGTCACTATTATATTTCTCATCAATTTATTTTTAATTTTGCTATATTGAGTAATATATATTGAAGGAATTATAGCTGTAATAACAATAATTTCATTTATAATATAATAAACAATGTCTGATACATATTCATAACCATGTTTTCTTAAAATAGTTATATATCCAAGTTGAATAATAAAACAAATTACAAATAATACTGTTGATATTATTGTTATAATCTTTTGTATTTTCTTTCTCTTTTCCTGTCTTTTTTCTTTTTCCTTCATTATATTTTCAACTGCTTCCTGAACAGCTTTTTCTATATCTATTTCTTCTTTTTTACCTAGTTCTGCATTTAATATTTCTGAAGATGTGATTCCAAATGTTTCTGCTAATGAATTTATTATTGTAATATCTGGAAAACTTAATCCTCTTTCCCACTTTGATACTGCTTTATCTGTAACATTTAATTTTTCTCCTAATTCTTTTTGTGTCATGTTAGATTTTTTTCTTAGTTCTTTTATGAACTTTCCAAATTTTTGATTATCCATTTTTTATGACTTCCTTTTCACTTTTTTCTGTGAAAATTTTATCATTTTTACTTAATTTTATCAACCGACTGTTAGTAGAGTTTTTGTTTTTGCTTGAAATATAGGCTTTTTCAAAAGAAAAAAATTAGATATTTCTACCTAATTTTAATCGTACAACATATAATTATTTATTTTTTCTACTCTATATTACTAATTTTTTATTCTGCATTTACTAATAAATCTTGCGTAGTCATACCTTTTTCGTTGTATTCTATTTCTATAGCTCCGCCTTTTGGATCTAATGCTTTTAATTTATCTATATTTTCATTACTATTGTTTATAACTGTAACTTTTATTTTATTAGTATCTTCCATAAGTGCTGAAGAAACTACAAATGTTAATTCTTTATTTTGCATGGCTTTACTTATTTTATCTTGTAATTTTGTTAAATATTCATAAGAATATGTTGCTTTTTTAAATTTTGTTTTACTTTCTGTTATTCCTAATATACTACATATTTGTTTTCTATTAGCTGCATTATCTTCACATAACAACACCACATTATTACCATTATTATCAATATATTTACCTGCATAATAATCTGTATAATTGTTATTTAAAACTTCATTTACATGCTCATTTGCACCAATGTCTTTGTCTTCTACTATTTTGTTTTCTTTACCAGATTTATTAATTTCAGTAATGATTGATTGTAGCAAATTAACTAATTCATCTTCTGTTATTCCTACTGTTTCAATATCAAAATTGATATTTTCATAACTAAATGTTACCATATACATTTCTTTATATTTGGATATTATAAATTCTATATCTCCTATCATAGACACTTTATCACTACTATCTATAAAATAATCTCTTAATGGTTTATCTATTTCAGAAAAAGCTATTACTATCTTATTTATACTATCTTTTCTATATTTAAATACATAATCGTGTAATACATCGTATTCTTCTACATTTATATCTTTTCTAGTATATACATTATAACTACTTTCAAGCTTGTATTGATCTGGTATGTTTGTATTTTTGATAAAATCAAATTTCTCTGGTAATTTTTCAATATCTATTATTTTTTCATCTGCATCTAAACTGGCCATTAGTGGTTCTTTAATTTTATTAATATTCAACTTAATATCTAAATTTTCTTTCTTACCATATAAATCTTCTGTTCCATTATTTTTTGCTATTTCAGTATTAGAATCATTGTTAAGAAAATCTATGCTAATTAATAAGCTAAAGCATAAAACAAATACTGCACAAATTGATGATACCCAATAAATTAATTTTTTATTATTTTTACTTTTCATATCAAACTCCTTTCTGATGTTTGATACAGCTATCTTTTCTTTTACATCTTTTCGTACTTGTTCTTTTAAATTGTTATTTTCCATAGCTATAACCTCCATCCTCCAAATTTGTTTTTATTTTTTTCCTAACTCTGTGAAGTACCACTTTCACTTTGCTTTCAGAAAAATTCAATATCTTCGCAATTTCTTTAACTGTTTTTCCTTCACTATAAAACATTATAAATACCTGATATTCTTGACTTTTAAGTTCTTTCAATGTGCTTTTTATTATGTCATTTTGGTCATTTTCTTCCGTAATTTTTTCCAAGTCATTATTTGAAATTAATCTGTTTTCATATTCTGACAAGTCAAATTTTAGTTCTGATTTTCGATATTTATTTTTTATAATATTTTTCGTAATTCCTGCAATATATGGCTTTAATTCTGTACCTTCAGATAACTTTCTCCCATTTTTCCAAAGGGCCACAAACACATCTGATATTATTTCTTCAATATCTTCATCTGTTATATATATGCTTGCACCATTTTTGGTTATCATATAAACATAACCATAAAAATCATCTATGATTTTGTCTATATCAATAGTTTTGTTTACTAAATAATCCTTTAAAATTTCATTTTTCAATTTAGATCTAAATCTCCTTATTTATTTTTCAGTTAACTTTCATATACATAGTAACATTTTTTTGAAAAAGGTTACAAACTTTTTCAAAATTTTATAAAAAATAAGGTTAGTTAAAACTAACCTATAAATCTGTAAGTTGTTATTTACTTATTATTTTTTTATTCCAAGATTTTTCATTGCATTTCGGACATTTCATATATCTTGTTCTATTTATGTACATAGACCATAAAACACTTGAATATGTTGGGATATATTTATGATGGCATTTTTGACATTCATAATATCCTGCTACTTGTTCTATTCTTATTGCAAATGATACTCCAATAGTAAAAGGAATAATTCCAATTACTATAAGTAATTTTCATCTCTAATAAATTTTGTTCAGCTTTTTCATTATAATTATTCATTTTAATCATCTCCCCACTTAATAATTCATTTACACTTATTCTAAGTTCACTACATAAATCAAGCATTATTGATGATTTTATATCAACTAATGGTTGAATAATATATAATAAGCACTATAACTTTCTATATTTCAAACAAACTACATGTAATTTGTTGCTACTCTTTCATCTCAATATAATTTATACTAATTTTTATTTGCTTATAATATCAAGTGTATGCATTGCTCTTGTACAAGCTACATACAGTAATTTTGTCTCTAGAATATCTTCACTATATTTATTAGAATCTGAAATAATTACACTATCAAATTCTAAACCTTTTGATAAATATGAAGGTATAACAATTACTCCCCCAGTATATTTATCCAAATTCTCTGAAATTAATTCTGCATTAACTCCATAATTCGTAATTTCTTTATGCAATTCTATACTCTCATTAAAATCTTTTGTGATTATTGCAATATTTATGTGCCCAACTTCTAATTGTTTCTTTATTATTTCACATATTTTTATAATTTTATTATTTTCGCTATCAACTTTCCAATGTTGTACTTCATCTCCATGTCTCTCAATTGGTTGTGCTAAAATAATATTTTCATTATCCGTAAATTTATTTATTACTGTATTTGCTTCATTCATAATTTCCATAGAAGTTCTATAACTTTCTTTTAAAACCTCTATTGATGCCTGATTGTTAAATACATTTTGATTTAATTTTTGCCAATTGTTAGTTCCTTTATATGAATATATACCCTGAGCTATATCGCCTAAAATTGTCATTGACATATTAGGTTTAACTAATTCTTTAAAGTTATAAAATTGAAATTCTCCTAAGTCTTGTGCTTCATCAATAACAATATGTTCTAATTTGATATTATTAATATTTCCCCAAAATTTATTTTGAATATAAAATAATGGTGCCAAATCTTCATACTCAACTTTTTTGTTTTTTATATTTTCTTTAAATGTTCTTAAAATGTATTCATATAATTCAGATTCTACATATTTCTCAAATAAGATTTGATTATTAATAATTTTTTTATATACTTGTAAAACCTTTTCAATTTTAAAATTTTTTAAATAATCTATTACTAATTTTTTTCCACCTTTAAAAAGTTGTTGCATTTCATATTCTGTTTCTTTAAAAATATTTAATCTTATTTCTTTTATTTTATCTTCACTTAAATCTTTATCTATATTATCTAATTTATTCTTTCTTTGTTCTGATAATTTATCTATTAACTCATCTGCAATATTACTAACTCTTTTTTGTAATACTGCTGTTAACATTTTCTTACTTTCATTTATTGAATTATTTTTAAAGTAATTCATAAACATATCTATTACTTCATCATTATTGAATATTACAATGCCAGAAATTTTAAAATCTTCTTTTGGCAAACTATTCTGCAAAAATTCATTAATAAAATCATCTATTAATTCTTTATATCTTAAAGAAGATTTAAAATTTGCAGATTTTTTTATTAAATCTGTTTCTCCATTTTGATTAACTATATTAGATAATTCTTCATTTATTGGATTAATTTTAAAATTTGCATCAATATTTTCAAGCATAAACTCTTCAAATGTTTGCTGTTTTACATAGTCTACACCCAAATCTGGTAAAACATTTGAAATATAGTTCAAGAAAAATTTATTAGGAGCAATAATTAGAAATTCTTCTGGCTTAAACTCTTTCTCATAAGTATATACTAAATAAGCTATTCTATGTAATGCTACTGTTGTTTTTCCAGAACCTGCTACCCCTTGTACAATAAGAGGCTTTGACATTTTAGCTCTAATGATTTTATTTTGTTCCGATTGTATTGTGGAAATAATATTTTTAAGCCTAGATTCTGAATTTTCTGTAAGACATTCTTGCAAAAATTCATCATTTGTAGTTATATCTATATCTTGATAATCCTTTAATATAGAATTTTCAATAGTATAAACCCTTTTTTTACTCAAATCTCCTTCTATTATTCCATCAGGACATTCGTATTCTACTTTGCCCAACTGCCCATCATAATATATACTTGAAATAGGTGCTCTCCAATCAGTAACAACTACTTCATAATCATTATTAAATATTCCAGTTTTTCCAATATATATTTTTTGTATATTGTTCTGTTTATTTTCTTTAAAATCAATTCGTGCAAAATATGGTACAGAAATTGCTTTATTTAAATTTTTTAACTTATTGCTATATTCTTTACTCATATTTTGAATATATTGTTCATCAGCATTTCCTTTTAATAAATTACTATACAATATTTCATATTCTTCTATATTGCTTTTCACAATTTCTATTGTATCAGATACTTTTTTTATTTCCTCTTTATCTATCATTTTCTTTTCCAATCTATATAACTTATTTTTGACTAAAATATAATACCATTTTTTCATAGATTTTTCAATTATTTGAATCATTTTTATACTAAAACTTGAGAAACTCAATGTTTTATGTTATAATTTCTATATATTTAAACAAAAGTTATCATAATGTTAGGAGGATTAAAATGGACGATTTCAAAAAATATATTGGCAAAAAAGTAACAGTAACAGTTGACAGAAAAATGGGTTCAAAACATCCAAAATGGGGATATATATATCCAAATAACTATGGATACATTCCTAATACAGTAAGTGGCGATGGTGAAGAACTAGATGCATATATACTTGGAGTTTTTGAACCTGTTGAATCTTTTGAAGGTGTTTGTATTGCAGTCTTACATCGTTTAACCGATGATGACGACAAACTTATTGTTGTTCCTGAAAATGTTGATTATACCGATGAACAAATTAATGCTCTCACAGAATATCAAGAAAGATTTTTCAAACATATTATTATTAGATAACTTTTTATTTAAAATCCTCGCTTTTTTTATTAAATTAAGTGAGGTATTTTATTGTATTATTAAGTTGTCATAATAACTTCCTTTTATTGACATTTTCATTATAAAATAGTATAATTACTTTATAATATTTATATAAGGATGGTAAGTATGAAAAAATTTGATGTAATAAAACGTGGTAATGATCAGATTCTTGTAATATCTGGTGCAAGTGGTGTTGGTAAAACAACAACATGTGCATTGCTTGGTATGTTATACCCTGCCAAATATGTACATATTCCTTTTGATAGAAGTAGAGCATCAAGACCTGGAGAATTTGGTTCAAGACATGTTGATTTAGAAACAATGCAAGAAAAATATAATGCTGGCGAATACTTTAATATTGCTCCTGTAACACATGGTGGTTTTGCTGCAATTAGAACTGCCGATATAAAAAAAGCCTTTTCTGAAGGAAAAATAGCTGTACTTGAATATCCAATAGAGCAAATTGATATATTAGAGAAAACCTTCCCAACAGCTGAAGTAACTGGTGTTGAATTAGTCGCTCCATCTGAAAAAGAAAGATTTAGAAGATTAAAGCAAGACCATAAATATACGGAACATCGTATTGAAAGCGACAAATTTGGTTCTGGTAGAATTGATAGGTACAAAAATGATGATTTGCTTACTTTAGATGACCATAATTTAGTATTAATTACGGAAAGAGATAAACTTGGAGATACTGTATATGAAATTGATAGATATATGAGGATTCAAACTTTAACATTGGCTAAACTACAAGAAGTAGAAAGATTAGGTGGAATTAGTGGAGTTCAAAAATTCTTAAAATCTTTACGAGTTCCTAAACATAACTATACTGAATCTGAACATTATGAATTTCTAGAAAATAAATTACCAAAAACAGAAGATTTTGAGAGATAATCTCTCAAAATCTTCTTTACTTTTACATATCTTTCATAAAATTTTTATCATTAATTATTAATTCGATTGTTTCTTCTTGATTAATATTAGTAGTGTCAATAATTTTAGTATTAGGAAAAATTTCCAATACTATTTTTTTATAAATTTTTTCTCTTTTTTCAAATTTATCTACATCCATAATCAATTTATCTGAACCAGTAACTTCATTACCAGATTTAGCTCTTTCATGAAATCTTTTTATTCTTTCTTCCATACCAACCGTAATATAGAAAGAATCCATTTCTGGATAATTTTTTAATAGTTCTTTTAATATAGATATTTCTTCTTCATCTTCTTTATCGCCTTTTTCAATTTTACCAGCTAAATATTTAATTATCCATAACGAATCTAATAAAATTAATCCATCTTCTTTATAATTTTCTATATCCTTTTGTATGTTTTCTTGAAGTAATGGTTTCCATTCTTCTGGAGATAGCCATGTATTTTGTTTTCTTACATTTTCTATTAAATCAATTGGAGTTAAAAATTTCTTTTTTATTTTAAAAGTATTTGGTATTTTTTTATTAATTCCATTAACAATAGTAGTTTTTCCCGAAAAATCCATTCCACTAAACAATTTAATTTTAGACATTTTTTCAATCCTTTACTTTCTTACTTTTTTATAAATTCTAATATTTTATTTATTCCTTGTTCTACTGATAAATCTGAAGATGTATCAATTATTATATTTTCTTTTGATTCATTTGCTTTACTTACAAGTTCATTATAAACAATCTTAAAAAATTCAGGATTATCTCTGTAAAAATCATGTACTGGTGATTCTTTACTTTGATCCATTCTTTCTTTTATAATTTCAAATGGTGGAATGCAAAATACACTTAATGATGGCTTAACCAATATATCATTTTCTACAAATGCTTTTGGTATATCATAAATGTTATAATCAGACTTAATATAATCGCCGTATGCCTTTATATATGTTGTTATTGCATCAAAATATCTATCTTGTAATACAATTGTATTATTATTTGCCAAATAAGGTCTAATAATATTTTTAGTATTTATTATTAAATCCGTAAAAAAATATGAAACAGTAATTGGCATATCTTTTTTGCCTAAATTCTCTTTAAATTTTTTACCTAAATCAGTATATGTCATTGCACCATGATTATATACAGCCTCAAATCCTAATTCATTTATTTTTTCAATTAATAGCTTGCATGTTGTTGTCTTTCCACTACAACATATGCCTTCAAATACTATAAAATTATTCATTTTTACTCCTATCTTTTATTTAGAACAGTATATCCTCTAAAATATTTGCTGTCCTTTGTAAGTTCTATTGGAAGTTGAGCTTTTGAAATTAAGTTATGAACTTCTATCAAATGTCTATCATAATCATAATCTACATCTGTTGTATTTGGTTTTTTCCAATCTTCTATTTCAAGCATTTCTTCGTAAACTGAATTTGATTCATCTTTTTCAAAATATTTAACTTTATCATAAGAAACATATAAACGATCTCCATCTTTTTCTACTATACTTACCTCTCTTTTCATATTTGCAAATAATTTTATGCTCAATTCGCCTCTTACATTTATATTTAACTCCTTAATAAATTCATTTACATCTTTATACTGACCTCTTAATTTTGTTCCAAGTTCGAGTTTAGACACATAAGGCTTTTCAGGATTACATTTATTTGTCTTATACAAAAATCCCTTAAATTGTTCAGTAACCATATTACTACCTCTCATGACATCTCCCCTATTTAATATAGTAAATTCATTATCATCATAGTAAGTTTCATGTTTTTCTTTTTCAAAACTTTCAACCAATTTATATCCATTTTCATAAAGAAATTCAAGAAACTGTTTTGAAGTATATTTTTCATTCTTCTTTATTAAATATTTAAGTTCTCTTTCATAATTTTCAAATTCCATACAAAATACCTCTTTTCAATTCTATTTAATACTTATAAATACCCCTGTTTCTCTTGGAATATTTATAGCACCATCTTTTTCTCTTATATCTTCAAAATAATTATATAAATTTGATAAACTTTCATCTGAATAACCTGAAATAGATTTAGTTGACTTTAACCAATCTATCAGGTCTTGTGTATTAGTTATTGCAAGTGTATTTTCATAATCAAATCTTTGAACATTCTCAAAGTATTTGCCTAAAATTTCACAACCATTTTGAAGGTTGAAAGGCAACTGTTCTGTAAATGCTGTAGATGTTGGCTCAAATTTTACTATTGCATTATGTAAAAACGGTCTCATTCCGCCGTTCCCATCTGTTGCAGAATAAAATACTCCATTATCTTTTAATACTCTTTTTACTTCTAATAATGCTTTATTTAAATCTGGTACATGAAATAACATATGATTTGCAATTACAATATCAAATGTTTCATTTTCATACGGAATATCTTGTATATCAATTTTTTCAATTGAAACATTCTTCTTTTTTGAAAATTTTTCTCTAACTAAATCTAACATGCCTTCTGAAAAATCTGATAATACTAAACTACAACCATTTGGCAAAGTTTCAATTTTTCCTTCCCAGTGACTTCCGTTTCCACATCCTAATTCTAAGATTTTCATATTTTCTTTAAAAACATATTTATCAAATAACCAATCTGCAAATTTGTACTTATTAGTTGTGTATTTTTTATAAAAATTAATTCTCATAGCTAGATTTTTATCGTTTGAGAATTGATTTTTAACATTTTTAGTTACATTCATAATAGCCATATATATTTACCTCCATTCTATATATAAAAATCATTTATAATATTACATTTATTATATAATTAAATTATAAAAAATTAAAGTTTTTTTTAATTTTACTATCTTATAAATGGATTTTCTTTACCATCATAATTTAGATTATATTTTTCACACAAGGCTTGTCCACTTCTATTTATTGAACTATAAAAATCAGAGTTGCTTCTAATTTGAGTCAAAACTTTTTCATTAAGTTCTTCTTCTGTAATTCCTCTTTCTACATTATCTAAAACCATTTTCATAAAGTCTAAATCTTTTAATTTCAATTGATAGTATAAATTATAAAATGATTTTTCTCCAGTTGAGTCAATAGCTTTGGGAGATGAAATAGGATCAATAATCATATCATATAACTTCATGTGTGATTTATGCCATTTTTTCAAAGCATTGTAAGTCATTTTTACCTTTGGATCTACAATTTCATATTTATTATTATCATATAAATCATTTTTTACAATCTTATCTTCTTTCTTTAGTTTTTCTGTATATAATGTTCCATCAGCTGCAAACATTTCCGAAAAAATTCCTTTTGTAATAATCCAATCATACTCTCTTAAGAAATCATAATTTTCTTTAAGTTCTTCAAATGTTGTATTATCATCGAATAATATATAGCCTGCTTGAACATATATTCCATATTTTTTCAAAATATCTAATGCCTTTTTATTTGCAGCTAGATTAGCACTTTTATTCATTCTTTTTAGTGCTGTATCAGAACCATTTTCAATCCCACAAGCAAATGAATGAAATCCTGCCTCTTTTAAATATTTTATTTTACTATCTTCAACTTGGTCAGCTTTTAAAGAGCCTCTTAATGAAACATCGATACCTCTTGCTTTTATTTTTTCACAAAACTCCTTTGCCCATTGTTCATCTCTATCATGTTCTAAGAAACTATCATCTATAACTTTAATATATTTAACTCCCATATTTTGAAGCTGTTCTAATTCATCTATAATATTATCAATACTTCTACCTCTCCATTTACTTCCATTGGATAATTTATTAAAAGCGTTAACAGAGCAAAATAGGCAATTTCCCATACAACCTCTTGCAGTTAAAATATTTACCGTAGATTTTCTGTCTTTTGCCATTTTCATTGTATCTCTTGCTGGAAATGGTATGACATCCAAATCAGATATTAAATTTCTTTTTTCAGTTCTTACTATTTCTCCGTCTTTTTCAAAAGCAATACCTTTTATATCTTCAATATTTCTTTCTGAATTTCCAGTAAAATAATCAGATACTTCAACAATTGATTCTTCTCCCTCTCCAATCATTGCTATATCAAACACACCATCTTTTACAAATTTTGGTGGATTAAACGATGGTCCAAAACCACCACACATTAATTTAACTTCTGGTCTAGCTTTTCTTATTCTTTTGGCTAATTCTATTGATTTATCATTGTTTGACATATAGCATGAAACTCCAACAATAGATGCATCTTTATCAGACAAAATTCTTCTCAATACTTCTTCATCGCTTAAGCCTCCAAGCCATCCATCAATTATTTCAACATTATATCCACTCTTTCTTAAAACTGCAGTTAAATATGATAATCCTAAATTTTCTTCAGAGGTTCTATGTGTATCTGGCGACAAAGTTGTTAAAATAATTTTATCTTTTCTTTTTTCCAAAATATTTTGAAGGTATTCTTTATATTCTTGAATATTGTTATCATCATCTCCTTCAATATTGATAATTCCCTTTGATTTATCTATAATAACACATCTTCCATATTGTGTTGTAAAAAGGAAATCATTATCTTCATAATTCAATCTACACATATTTTTTACTTTTTCATTAGTAAGAGTCATATTTTTTCTAACAACTATTTCTGATTTCATATTAACTCTCCTTTATTTTTTTGGTTTTCCTATCCATGTGCATAAATAATTTTCATGTACTAATTGTTTGTTGCTTTTTTTATAATTAATATTATTCTCTATATCAATATCTTTAAAGCAAAATGGATCTCTAGCATACAAATCTTTTTCTCCTGTTTCACATTTTTTGTATGTATATGCCATAGCAAAACATCCACCTCTACATATGTCAGCTTTATCACAGTCTTTACAACCTTCAATATTTTTATAATTATCTTTTCTTGTTTTAAATGCTTTAAATTGCTCTGAATTTATAATATCAAATATATCATCTTTTAATAAATCTCCAACTCTATAATCATGCATATATACACATGGAGATACAGGTATTTTACCATCTGGAGTTATAGAATTTATTCTCATTGAATAGATTCCACAAGCACATCCTTTAACTTTATTATTTTGTGTTAACCCTGATAAGATTGGTTCACTTAATTCAACAGTATCGCATTTTTCAAATAAATATTTATAATTTTCCAACACCTGTTCTTTTGAAGGTACAAGTTTAAAATGTTGTGGTTGTATTGGTTTAAGTAGATTAAATCTTATATTTGAATCATATTTTTTTGCAATTTCTAATAATGCATCAATTCTGTCTTTTGTAAAATTCCAGTTCATTGCACACATTATAATTCCTGATTCAATATTATATTCTTTGCAAATTTCTAAAGCTTGAATAGCGTATTTATAAACATCTCCACCTCTATTTTCATTATGTTCATTTTCAAAAGGTGAATCCAAACTAATATCTACATCATTTAATAATTCTAAACATTCAGGATAAGTATTTTTTAATGCAATAAGACTTATTCCAGCAGTTGTTATACCTACCTTTATATTTCTTTTATTCAGCTCTTTTAATATATATGGTAACATACTGTTTTTAACATCTAAACCATTTGTAAAAATTGGTTCATTACCACCTAAATTAACTGTTTCTACATTTAATTTTTCAATTTGTTCTATAACTTTATCAACTATTTCTTTTGTTAAATTTTGCCCTTTCTGTCTAACTGAAAAAGAATAGCAATGTTTACATCTACAAGGACAGTCATTTCCTAATGTCCACCCTATATTTTTTATCATAAAAAATCCCTCCATTTACAACAAAATTATACCATTTTATGTAAATTATGTCAAATAAAATTTATAATTAACTCTTAAAATTTCTCTACATATATATAATTACATCAATTTAAAACAAAACCATAAAACGAATTTATAATAAAATCCATTTTATGGCTTTCAATTAATCTATTTGCTCTAAATTAATCAATTCATTTTTTCTAAAGGTTAATTTTAATAAACATGGTGATTTTATGTTTAATATTGTATTTTCGTTATAGACAAGTTTAACATTTTCATTTACTGTACACCAATTTAATAAAAAGAACTTTATTGAACCGCCATGACTAATTACTGCAATTCTTTTTCCTTCATATTCTTTAAGTATCTTGTCAAAAAATTTATTCATTCTTTCTCTAGTTTGCTCTGCACTTTCTCCATCAGATGTTCTAAATGTTCTATCTAACAGTTGCTCTTGTGAAGGATCTCTTGTATTTTTATCCTTCATAAATTCTCCTAATTCTTTTAAATTTCCTAATTTTCTTTCACTTAAGTTATTGTCTAAATTAAAAGGTAAATCATTTACATTTGCAATATATTTTGCTGTTGCTTTAGCTCTAGTATAACTACTTGACCATATTACATCTAGATTTTGTAATTCTTCATTCTCACTTAATCTTTTTGCTTGTTCTTCCCCTTCAACAGATAATATCTCTTTTTCATTAATCAATTGTGAATCTTCACTTGTATTTCTTATTCCATTTTCATCAACAGTTTCTGCATGTCTTATTAAATAAACAATTGTATCTTTCATAACCACGTTTCCTTTCCATTATTTAATTACAATTATATCAATTAATGCTTATTATTTCAACTATTATTAAAATTCAATGTCAATATTTTTTTTATGTCATTATTAAAAAATATTGACATACTATTCTTGCCATAAAATTTAATTTGTATATTTGTAATACAAGAACTAAATTACTAACTGTTGTTATGATTATACAATAAAGAGTAGATAATTTCAACTAATCATCTACCCTATCTATTGTAATTTTTCACTTAATTGTTCCACGTCATTGTATATTCTATTTCATTTGTGGCTTTATTTATACTCTTGCTTGTAATTTTAAAATCATTCTTTTTATAAAAATTGATAGCATTGGTATTTTTCTGATAAACACTTAAAGTTAAATTTTTTCCATTTTCCTTCACTTTATTTAATAATGCCGTTCCTATTCCTCTATGCTGGCTATTTGTATTAACAAAGATTCCTTCAATATAGTTTTCGTTCATTCCAATAAATCCTATTATTTCATTGTTATCTACATATACATATATTTCAGCTTTAGGCAAAATATTTCTTACATAGTCATAATCATTTTCCCAATATTCTTTTGAAATAAAATTATGAGCTTCTATATTTACATTTTTCCATATTTGCATTATATCATCTATATCACTGTTTTCAAATTTTCTTATCATAAATTACCTCTTAATCATCTCGATAAATTAGAAATCGTGTTACTAATCATCTTTCCAAAAACTATATATTACATCGGCAAATTCCTTTGGATTATCTATATTTACTTCGTGTCCTGCATTCTTGATAATTTCAAATTTACTATTTTTTATAACTTCATTTAGTTTAATAGCACTTTTCATATTTATATTATTTTTTTCTCTTTCTCCACAAATAATAAGTGTCCTACATTTTATATTAGGAGTTTTTTGAGGTATAGTCAAGTTTTTCATCGAATCCATTAAAGTTATCAAATCTTTTTTACTACAACCAATTTGTTTAAAAACTTTTTTGGGCATAAATTTATATATAATATTTTGTATAGTAATAATTGATTTTGGTATCTCGTAAGGTGTGCCACTTAATATTATTGAATTGACCTTTTCTGGATATTCGTTCACATAGTCAATAGCAAGTATTCCACCTAGAGAAAGACCAACTATATTTAATTTTTCCTTAAAACTATTACAATAATCAGCAAATATTTTATATAAATTTTCATAACTTAATTGATAATTTTTTGCAAGATTAAATAAATTAGGTGTTTCAACCTCAACTTTATTTTCTTCCAATAACTCTTTAACTTTATCCCAACTACTTTCATTTTGCCCAAGTCCATGAACTAATATGTTTATCATCTTAAAACTCCCTTACATATTGTATTTTAACAATTATTTTTATATGTTATTAAAGTATGTGCAAAACCGAATATGATAGAAGATATAATTAATCCCCAATGTTTTAATGTAATACCGCAAACAAAAAATATTATTGTAGGTATAATTGCTAAAGTTATTGTTTTTAATAAAGATTTACTTTTAAAATAACATATCCATATAATTAAATATAATAAAAGTAATATAACATTGGCAATCAGATAAACCAACATATATCCTGCACTTTTAAAACCAGATATTCCTATTGGAAAGATAGTCAACATTAAAGATACATATCTTCCTATTTGCTCCAATACATTTACTAGATTATTTTTATATTTGTTTTCTACACTTTTATTTTTAATTCCATATATAATATTTGGAATTAACATAGTAACAACTATTATAGTTCCAAAAACATTTATCCATCCAAACTCCATGCTACTGAATCTCACTTTCAACTTGTAATTTCTGTTTCTAATTTGTAATTTCTTTTTTTATATATTCAATATTAAATTTATCTAAATCACTTATTTTAATATTTCCCTCTGCAAGTGATGATTTTAAGCCCTCTTGGTATTCATTAGGTGCATATATTACTTTTATATACTGACTTTTCTCACAAGGTAAATAATAAATATATTCATCATCTCTATAAATTTCTTCTTCAATGTTGTTACAGTCAAATTCTTTACTGTTGTCTATAATTGCAAATTCTTCTTTAAGACTATACTTTGTATTGTTATAAACTGTCATATTAAAGATTTTTATTACTATTCCTTCTTTATATCCTAACTCATACTTATTACTTTCATTTCCAACTGCATAAATACTATGAACATTGGCTATTGAATAAGTTAAAGACTTCCATTCTACTGTACCACCATCTCTTAATTTAAAAGGTATTGGAACTAATAAAATCATTAAAACTATAATTACTACTACTATTATTACTTTCTTTTTCATAAAACACCTCTCATTTCATAAACTCAATCCAAGCGATAATTTACTAATTATTGTTTGCATTATATCACAAAGGACAGATAATTTTCAACTAATTACCTGCCCTATCTATTGTAATTTACTGTTTTATTTAATGATATTATTTTTTAAACTAAACCATAAGTTATTATCCATTTCTATTTGAATTCCAAGTGTGTTTATAATTTCATAATCTTTCTGTGATATTTTTATCTTATATCTTTCAATAGAAATACACTCCTAAGTTGTTGTTTTCAAATAACATAAAAGTAATTTATTATTATCTAATTATTTGCTCTTATATTAGACTATTTTATTAATTTAACTATTCCTTGAATTAAATATCCGAATCCCAGTCCTACAACTGCAAATAATAATGCAATAAAAAAATATTCATATACTTGAAATCTATTTGAAGTTGAAGCCCAAATAAATCCTATTGCTCCAAATAATATAGCACTTCCACGATATATCAATTTAAGTGCCTCCATATTAAATTTGCTTTTTTCTTGTTTACTTGTTGCATTTAATAATTCATCAACTGTTGTTCCAAGTATTTCTGCTAATTTTGGAATGGAATTAACATCAGGGCAAGATAAATCTCTTTCCCATTTTGACACTGCCTTATCTGTTACGCTCATTTTCTGTGCTAACTCATTCTGTGTCATACCTTTTTCTTTTCTTAAATAACTAATTATTTCTCCAATAGTTTTGTTTGACATATCCAATCCCTCCTTTGATTGTTAATTCCATTGTACTATCCTTTTTCACAAACTCAACCGACAATCAGTTTACTTTAATAAACCATTAGTTTAGTTGTTTCTTTTACTAGACAAATTACTATTTTTCTAACTAATTACTAAATTGTAATTTCTCGAGATGATTTATATAACATCAGTTAGTTTTAAATCTTTAGTTCCTATATATACATCTCTATTTCCATCTACAGTATGACATTTTATTATTGTATAATTCTCATAGTGATATTCCATACTTCCACCATCTTTATACATATCTGCTTTTATTTTTCCATCTTTTTCATCTTTATTTGCTTTTGATATAATTTCTTCCATTGTTATTTTATTTTCTGATAGAGCCTCTTTTAAAGAATATTCTTTACCATCAATTCTAATATTTACACTTCCATCATACGCATATATAGTGTAATCATATTTGTTTGTTTCTGATTTATCTAATATAGCGTAAACTTTATTATAGCTGTCGATTGGTTGCCTATTTTTGAAAAGTATTTCAAAGTTTTCAGCTGATTTTAATTCAATTTTTGTTGCTTTAACTTGTGCTGGGTATGTTTCCATTATCTCACCATTATATGTTATCTTTACATTTGTCCCTACTTCATAAAGTGCATCATTGTACTCTCCTAAACTTATACTAATTTTATCTGTTGATTTTCTTTCTTCTTCATCTTCATTTGGCTCTACTATAATATAACTAGCAGTTGCTTCAACTACTCTCCCATAAAAGAATTGTTCTTCTTGACTTTGTTCATTATCCATTTTGTTAAAAATAATATTATTGATTGTCTCTAAATCTTCTGTTGAAATTATCGCTTGTTTGTTTCCTTTTTGTATTTCTTTACAAGATTCTTTAATATAATAAACATCATTATTTAATATTATTTTGTGAGTATTTATTCCGTTACATATTTCATTGTTATATTTTGAATTTACTAATATGTTTTCAATAGTTCCTATATCTTTTATATCAGTTATAGTAATTGTTTTTCCTTCATATTCAATTTCAACAGTATCGGATTCAGGCAATTCATATTTCATAAACCAACTACCCATTTTTGTACCAATATTATTTTCATAAGGTTCATTTGGAGATACTCCAACATAACGAATTACTTTATAACCTAATCCCCAATAAGTTACTTTACTTCCATCATGGCTAACCACTTTTATGCAATACTTTGGCTCATGTCCTGTTGTTACTCTACCAGTATCTGCATAATTTGTAATAATTCCTGCAACTATAAGTATAATTAAAATTATTCCTATACCAATACATATTTTCTTTTTCATAAGATACATCTCCTCATAATAAATTTTAATCTCAACGACAACTTACTATTAGTCAGTAAAACTATAAGCTTGTATTTTATATTTCTTATATTTACTAGCCTCTATTTTATCTGATAATAGTTCTTCTAAATTATTCTTAATTATTAATTCTTCTTTATATTGTTTTTGTAATTTTTTTATTTGATATTCTAATTTTGATGCTAATACTCTATTTTCTGTTTGCCATACGCATTCTAATTTATTGGCTATATTTCTTAAAGTATATTTAGCACATTTTTGTCCTTTACTAAAATGTTCTTCCATTCTACGATTTATATCTGTTGTTATTCCTGTATAAATTGAATTATCTTTACATCTTAACATATACACATAATACATTTTATTTTCCTTACTTTTATAATTCATATATATTAGCTTTTAAAATCATTTGAGATATTTTTGATTTTTCTTTAAAATCTATCTCCCAACTGCTCCCTACAATACTTCTTTTTATTTTATATTCTTTTGTAGGTTCTCCCAATAATTTATTTAATTGTTTTTGCAAATCAACTTTATTAGTATATATACAAATTTTTTCTTCCTTATATAAAACATTTATAGTTGTTTCTGTTTCATTTTTGTTTACTTCTTTGTATATCTTTTTTTCCATTATCTCACTCATTTCTGCATTTTTATTCCATCTTTTGTGAGTGTTATTTTATTATTTAGAAATCAGAATTTTCTTTATATCTGTTTCGGTAATATATTTTGTGCCTTGACTTTCTCCATATTTATTAACAATTTCTGCTTTATATCTATTTTTATTATTCTCTAAAATTGTAGCCTTATTTCCATCTAATAATTCTACTACTTCAAATACTTTTAATTTCATACATTACCTCTTTTTTGTTAAGTTATAACTTTCCTTTATTAATTCTTTTAATAAATCAAAGTCAGTACAATCATCAACAATAATGGTGTTCCAATGTTGTTTGTTCATGTGATAACCTGGAATTATGTATTTGCAAGAATTTCTTAGCAATTCTGAATATTCTGGCTCTGTTTTTATGTTCAAATATAACTTATTATTTACATTCATAAGTAATGCAAACCATTTTTTATTTTCTTTATGTTTCATAACTATAGATTCAAAATCTTTTGGAAATGGCATATCTTGGTATGTGTTTTTTAATGATAAGCAATAATTTATTATATCTTCTTTATTCATTACTTTATCCTTTACATTTTTCAATTTTACTTAATATTGAATCCAACTCATTTCTTGCCTTGCCTATATCTCCATTTTTACTGCTTTTGCTCATTATATCTGTTAATATACTATTTTCTAACATACACAATTCCTCTTTTGTATAATTTCTATTTTCTAGTGTTCCTGCTGATTTGTTAATTTTTTCAATTTCTTCTGTATTAAATATTTTAAATGGATTCATTGCCTTAACTTCCTCTCTTATTTCATTAATATTTCACATTTTATTTCTGGATGTAGCAATCTTTTAAAATCCTCTGCATCTTGTTTTGTTCCTACAACACTTCCATAATGTATTGGAACTGCAATTTTAGGTTTTATTTCATTTATTAAAAATGCTGCTTCTTTAAAATCCATTGTATATGTACCACCAACAGGCACAAATGCAACATCACATTTTACTTTTTTGTTTTCTTCTGTAATATCTGTATCTCCTGCAATATAATATCTATATCCGTTTAGTTCTATAATATATCCTACCCATTCATTCTCTTTTGGATGGAACTGCTTGTCTGTATTGTAGGCTGGTACAGTTTCAAATTTAATTCCTTCAACCATGTCTTGTTCATCTGGTGTTACAGTAATTATATAATCTTGTCTAAATCCTTTTCTTAATAATTTTGTTAGTAATTCTTCTGGTGCAACTATTACTGTGTCATTTTTCTTTATTTTCTCTATATCATCTTCTGAATAATGGTCATAGTGGTCATGTGTTATGAAAATTATATCTGCATCATTATAGTTTTTATCTATTTTAAAAGGATCAATATAAATCACTTTTTCTTTATTTATTTTTATACTACTATGGCATAAAACTTCTACATTTTCTAACATTTTTCTGCCTCCTTGTGAATTTTTATGTACTCAAAGGCATTATACCACAAAAATTTTTTCTTTGTACTAAATTAATTAAAATTTAATCATATTTTTTTAATTTTATTGACTTTAATTGATAACTTTGATAAATTGTTAAAAAATACAAAAGATGTAATTATTTGTCGAAGGGGGTGAATATAATGAATAAAGCTGAATTTGTAAATGCAATGGCAGAACAAACTGGTCTTTCTAAAAAAGATTCTGAAGCTGCTATTAATGCTTTTGTAAATATTGTTTCTGATGAATTAGTAAAAAAAGAAAAAGTTTCTTTAATAGGATTTGGAACTTTTGAAACAAGAGAAAGAGCAGCTCGTACTGGTAGAAACCCACAAACTGGAGCTGAATTAAAAATTGCTGCTTCAATAACTCCTGCTTTCAAACCTGGAAAAGCATTAAAAGAAAAAGTTAATCAATAAAAAATAAGGCGTACTAGGAATTAAATTCCTAATACACCTTTTATTTTTATTTCAAAATCATATATTCTATTCTTCAATAATAATTACCCAATAAACTTTTTTATTATTTCTAATTCTTTTTAATACTCGTTTTTCTTTTAATTCATTCATATTTCTGTATTGGTGAACTTATCGGTGAACTATTCGTTATTTTCTTCTGATGGAATTATAACTGTAAAATAATGCACCGAAATAAATTTTCGTATATACTATTTAAATGTTTGTCCTTGTATTTTCAAATTATTAAACTATGGTCTCAAAGATGTTATTGGAATAATATATATTCCTGTTTCTTTATCTTGTATAACTGCCTCATAATGTCCCACTATAATACACATAAATTTTGGTTTTTTATTTACATTTTTATAAAAAGTCATTAAACTTTTTTTAGCATCTTCAACACTACCATCACTTAATTTTATTTCTACCGCAGCATATTCCCCATCTCTAAATTCTAATATGCTATCAACTTCATCTCCTGAAACATTATCTCTAAAATGATACAAATGTCCATCCAAATAATCCATATATATTCTTAAATCTCTTTCTACTAATGCTTCTTAGCATATCATTATACATTTTTCAATACTTTTAATATACACTTTTCACTAATTTTGCTATACATTTTTCAATTTATCCTATCAACAATTTCTAATGGTGAATAAGTACATATATAACAAGATCTTTTGGTATTTAAAAACTGTTTTCTATAATCTTTTGTTTCAATAATTATTATAACTCTTTCTGCCTTTGATATTTCATCAATTTTATCAAATAAAGCTTCTATTTCCACTTCCTTAATTGCGATTATATCATAAGTATAATAATCTGTTTGCATATGCACATTTACTGGAAGTTTCCCTTTTTTTAATATTGGATTTCTGTCTAAATAATTCATAACAACATCAAATGCAACAATATTCCTATTATTAATTTCTTTTTTTGCATACTTTAAAATACCTTTCTTTACATCTTTACTTATAACCTTATTGCTAATCAAATTATTTATATCTGTTTCGCTACAATTACATAATTTCATTATTTGACTTTCTCTTAAAGAATCAAAATCCCATAATAATTTCATTATATTTTTTTGTTTATCATTCACTCGCATCACTTCCCATTATCTTTATTAAAGAACTATAAATCTTGCGTTTTTCAGGAATTATTTTGTAAATCTTAATTATTACTTTTTCTCCTGGAAATGGTGGCCTATCTAGCCAAGTTGGTAATATGCAAACAGTATCTACTCCTTGTGCGATATTAGCAAAGATTCCATTATCAGTATATCCTGTAATAGTTGCTAAATACTCACCTTTTTCTGTAAAATCTTTTCTTATATTTTTAAATGGATCTTCTAGCAAATCTTTTACTGATATTTTTATACTTTTATTTTCTTCAGATTTTTCTTTTATAATAACCTTTATTTTGTCATTTACTTTATACATTTTAGAAACATCTTCAACATATCCATATTGTAAATCTTGTGCTTTAACTATAAAATCTATACCTATTACTTCAATTCTTATAAACTTTTTCCATACACCTACAATTTTTCCATATATTTTATCTCCCACTTGTACTTTTTTTATATTAATTTCTTTTAATCTTTCCATAGCCTTTTTTCTCGAGCCTATCGCTTTTTCACTTATTCTATCTGCTTCTACTATAATAAATTTTATCTCTGCTCCCATCATATTTCTAAGTAGCTTTTTATCATTTTTAGAATCTTCCGATATTTCAGTTGCTGGAATTAATACTCTAATTCCATTGAAATCTATAATAGCACAAGTAATTAACTCTTCTTTCATTTGTTCATTTTCTATTGCTATTATTTTTCCTGTTAAAATTTTTCCTTTTTCTTTAGATGAATTGATATTCTGCCACACTATCTTTTTTTGTAATTCATCTGTCATAACTTTTCACCTTCTTACTTTTTCTATTTAGGTTTTACGGTCTAACCTAAAACCACTAAAAATCTTTAAAACTATATTTAACCTTTTTAGGTTGCTGCTTATTTTTTTCATTTTCTACATTGTCTTTAAATCTTTCTCTTTGTTCTTCTATTGTCATATCTTCCATCTTACTTGCTTCAATATGTTTAGAATAATCATATTTATTACATATAAAAGGTTTTCTACCCCTAACTATAACTATCTCTTTATTATTATCTAATTTTAATAATTCATCTGGATTCATTAAATTTCTTTTATTTGTTGCTATATTTTCCATTCCATAAGTAAATTTACCATCAAATCCCGCTTCTTTTCTAATAGCATTAGTTTCGACAGTTGCTACTCCAAGGTACTCGGTGATATACTCCGCTGTTAAAATATCTCCGACAACCCATGCATATTTTGGTATCGGCGTTACCTAATATTTCTTGCCAAACATCATTATCATATCTATTCTTTAACTGAGCTATATTTTGGAATATCATAAATATATTGATACCCCTACTTCTCGTTGTTGCTAATTTCTTCTCAAAATCTACAATTCTACCTATGTTTGTAAACTCATCTAATATCAATGATGTTTCAACTTTTAATCTACCATCTGGATTTTCATCTGCTTGTTTTATTAACTTTATGAACAAGAACGAAAAGAATAATGTCGAAAGGAAGTCAAATGCACTATTTGTATCACTTGTAACAACGAATACACAGGTCTTTTTATTTCCTATATTCTCAAAATTAATTTCATCCTTATTTGTGATATTCCTTATTTTATCTGTTTGGAATATTTGAAGTCTTGTAGCAAGTCCTGTAACAACTGATTGTTTTACTATGTCTGTTGCTTGTGCATAAATGTTATAGCTTAGTTTTGTTGGGCCTTCAGTATCATAAAACAATTTATCTATTTGCTTTATATTTCCACTTGCTAATGCATCATAGATAAATCCCATACTCTTGTCCTCTTCTTTTTTTACATAGTTAATAACATATAGCAATAATGCTTTCAGTAAATTTTGTTCACCTCTGTTCCAAAACTCATCTCCACTAGACCTTCTACTTAATTGTGTTCCCTCTATTACTATTTGGCTAAAGATTTGTGCATCTGTTTCATCTTCTACAAAGTTTATAAATCTTGCACCATTCGAAAATGTTGGATTTACTAAATTAAATACTTCTACATCATATCCTTTTGTTTCAAGATATTTTGCAAGTTTTCTGTATAATTCCCCTTTTGGATCAGTAAATACCAAACTCATCTGTCTTTGAATTGCTTCTTGCACTTCCTCTTGTACCAATTCAATTCCGTTCGGTATTGCAAAACCACGAGACTTTTTACTACCGCTGGAGCCAAACACAGCAATATTTTTGTTTAAATATGTGTTCATAGGTAGAGTAATTATTTCTTGTTCATCAGTTTCTCCTAGAATAATTCCATCTCTTTTCCCTATACTTAAATATTCTTGTATTTCTTGTTTGTTTCCCCAATCCGCTGTTCCAAATGTTCCATCTTTCTTTTTTAGATTTACACCTTCTACTTCTATCTTTGCGTTATGTTTTGTTGTACTTATATTTTTTGCAACTAATATGATAATTAAATTTAATATTACCCATATAATAAATATTGTTCCATTTCTGAATATTACAGTAAACAAATTCAAAAAATTTATATCTATCGTGTTTAAATTAGTATTAAAGCATTTTTCTAGTATTTTCATAAAACCATTAATTAATGGTATTAAAACAATGTAAGAAAGTAAAAAAAATAAAGATATTTTACTTTTCTTGTCTTTCCCCATCAATACCTCCTAGCCACTCGTCCATTTCTACAATGTTTGTTTTGTTAGTTAGTATTTCTTCTATTTTTTCTTTATTTTCTTTTAAAGTTATAATATCTATTTTTCGTATTATGTTTTTATTATTATTGTAAAATTTATTTAATCCATAAAGTCTTTCTGTATCTATAAACGGCATAAAAAATATATAAGTTCTATCTTCTGTCATATAATCTGCTTTTACCCAGTTAGACAATAGAACTTCTGTATTAGAATACATCTGCTTAATAATTTCATAAAAATCTATATCTTCATATCTTCTCATTAAATTAAAATTTTCAGGTGTTGGATTTATTATTACTGTAGAATCATTTCCAAATACAAAATTTCTTTTTGCTTTTATCAAATTAAAATCTTCTACAAAAATCATTATATTTTTATAGCTGACTAATTTCCTTATATCATTTAATATTTGACTTACATAAGGTTTTCTTTTATCATTGGCTATATAATAAACAATAAATTCTTTTTCCTGAAATATCATCTTTCCTAAATATTTTCGAGATTGCTCTGTAAATATATCATCATCTTTTATATTCCAACTAGCAATAAAATCAATATTACTGTCTAATGTCAATGCTGCTACTTTTGCTATTTCATTTAATCTATCAACATATTCTTTTCTTCTACATTTGTAACTATAATCATATCCAAATTCTTTTACTAGCCTTGTTCCTTTATCATCCAATTTTATATATAACCTGTTTACTCTTCTTATATATCTTTCACTCTCTAACACTTTCAGCCTTTTCCTATGATAATCTGTTGTTCCATATATCAGCCTACAATCTGAACCAAGCATCAGCTTATACTTACCTAGAAACATCAAAACTTCTGTATCTTTTCCGAGTTAATCTTACCATCCCATTCCTTTATCCACTCCTTCCTTTTTTCTTTTCTATATGACACACCCTTTTTGCACACCTTAATCCCTACTATGTGTCTTACACGCTAAACAAGACACAGGGTGTTTTTCTCTATTGCCTTATTTTTAGGCATTTTTAATATAGTCAAACTCTCCGTTTGAAAATACCCTAAAAACTGTTCAAACGGATACTTTGCCCTATCCGCTTGAGTCTCATTTTGTATCCGCTTCTATTTGTTCTTTAATAAAATCTAGCATTTTTTGACCTCTAAAAACATACACTTCTGTATATGGTTTTTTCTTTTTATTGGTTGTTCCAAGTACACCATAAAACATGTTATTTATATTGTCATCAGCTATTACTTTTGATAGTACAAGACCATCTACAATAGGTTTTATGAACTTATTATCTATATCAATATTCTTCTGATTTTCTACTACTTTTATAAATACAAACACTAGTTCTTTGTTGAATAAATCTTTATATTCTTTTGTTTTATCCATAACATTTATCATTATATTTTTATATGCATAATTATTAATATTTTTGTACTTTGGTATTACTTCAGGAATGTATATTTTTAAAATATCATTTTCTACTGTTGCACTATATCTATCATTCAAATAAGTTATTTTATCTTGTTCATTTACTTCATATTTATTGCTTAATTTTATCTTGTTAAACAAATTATTTCTTATTCTTTCAAAACTTCTTAAATAATTCTCTATATGTTTATTTTCAACAATTTCTTGATTATTGATAATAAACTCTGTTTCATCTCTTAAATCTTCTAATTCTGTTAAAATTTCTTTTTGCATATTGTTTAGTACCTCCCATATAAAAATTATTAAAAGAAAGATGCAAAAGCTTTTTTAGCTCTCACATCTTCTATATATTTATTCTTCTACTGTGTCATCATATTGTTCTGATATAGTTTCTAATATTTGTAGTCTTGTTTCATTATCTAGTGGATATGAAAAATCTTGCCTAAAATTTCTATTTTTCACTTTTCTCTTTGGCATACTAATATATCTACCATTTTTTCCATCTAATAATTTAATTTCTCTTATGATAAAACAATTATCTATACAAATACTCGCTGCTGCTAGTAAATCCCCTTTATTTATTTTTTTAATTCTTACTTCTGTAATATTTAACATATAATTTTCCTCCTTATAATTTGATTTTTATTTTAGAAAAAGAGTGATACGAATATCACTCTAAATTCTAGTTATTTTTGTTTTTTCTTTTTAATACAACTATTCCTGTTGTTATTCCTAATAATGAAATTATTGCACTACCTATTAGCAATATATAATTCATTTCACTACCAGTTTGAATCTTTGGTATTAGTTTATTATAATAAGTGAATGTGCATATAGAGTCATTATCTTCTAATAATTCTCCATCTGCAAAAGTACCTTCATTATTTATTTCAACTTTAACTGCTTTGTCTGATAATTGGTAACCCCAAGGTGCTTTTGTTTCCTTAATATAATATGTTCCATACCTTAAATCTTCAAAAGTAACTGTTCCACTTTCTTTGTCTGCTTTAACTTCTTTGATTAATTTTGTACATTCTGGATCTTCATATATTCCAAACTTGAATTTTGCTTTTATTGTTTCTTTTGTTTCACTATCTGCTTTGATTACTTTTATCGTTTTTAGTATTGGCATATCTTTCATTTCAACTAACTGTGTTTCTTTGTCAGTAGTTACTACAAAATTTATAGACTCTGCAACTTCATATCCATAAGGACAAGTTTTTTCTGTCAATGTATATTCCTTGCCTTCTTCTAATCCAGTAACATGATGTGGCACATTTGTAGAAGTCCATTTGTCTATGACATTTCCATCTTTATCAGTTACTTCAAGTTCAGCTCCTGGTAATTCTTCACCTGTTACTAAATCAGTTTTAGACACTAATACCACTTTATCAATCATCTCTATTTTTTGAGTTTCTTTATCCTTGCTTACTGTAAATTCTATATCTGTAGCTTTAACATATCCATCTATTGCAATTTCTTCGCGCATAACATATGTTTCGCCCTCGATTAATCCTTGTATTCTATGTGGTTCTTTTCCAGATACCCATTTATCTACAATGTTTTTCGTTTTTGTATTTGTAACAATTATTGTAGCACCTTCAAGTTCATCTCCTGCAATATCTTTCTTGCTCATTTCTACAATTTTGTCAATCATTTCTATCTTTTGTGTTTCTTTGTCTTTACTTACTGTAAATTCAACATCTGTTGCAATTACATATCCTTCAGGTGCATATTCTTCATGTAAAGTATATGTTTTCCCCTCTACTAAATTTTTAATTTTATGTGCTTCATTAGTAGAAGTCCATTCATCAACTATGTTACCCTCTTTATCAAATACTTTTAGTTCAGCACCTTCTATTTCTTCGCCGCCTATGTCGTTCTTAGTCATTTCCACTATTTTATCTATCATTACAACTTTCTGTGTTTCATTTGTATTTTCTACTCTAAATTTAACTTCTGTAGCTTTAACATATCCAAGTGGAGCTAAATCTTCTCTTAATGTGTATTCTTTTCCAACTGTTAAGCCTTCTATAGTATGTGTTTTATTTGAAGAAGTCCATTTATCTATTACTTTTCCATTTTCATCTATAACAGATAATTCTGCTCCCTCTAATTCTTTATCTCCTGTAATTGTTGTTTTTGAGATTTCTACAAGTGTAGTATCATTAACAACTTCTCTTGTTTCTGTATATACTTTTGTTGTAGTATCTTTTTGCGTAAATTTAACTTCATATTTTGTTTCATTTAATACTAACCCATCTAGTGTCTTAACTTCTTGTAGTTCATATGTTCCCATTGGTAATTTTTCCACTTTTAAGTTACCTTTTTTATCTACATTATAAGTATTTACTTCTTGTCCTTTTTTATAAATAATTGAGCCATCAGCTGGATCAATTATATCTACTTTTGCACTTAGCTTAAATTGTATTCCACTTAAATCCGATACATCTACTATTGATGTATCTACATTTTCTTTTAAGGCTACTGACTTATCTACTATTAGAGTTCCAAATGGCTTATTATTTTTAATCTCAACTGTTTTAATATAATCTCCTGTATTGTCTTGGTCGTAATCTTTAATTGTATCTACTTTAAATTTTATCGAACTATCTAATTGTAAATAACCTGATGGTATTTTTATCTCTGACACTTCATATTCACCTACTGGTAGTAATAATGGTGTTACAACAGTTCCTTGTTCATCTCTTATATTATCATAACTTCCCTCTGCTACTACTAAATTTCTTGAATTAGTAGTAAATGAATTATAAACTGTACTACCCACTTTTTGTGTTATAATTTCACCTTTTTTATATATAATTTTTCCATTGCCTCTATCATAAATATCTTTAGCTGCTTTTATTTGAAAAGTTGCACTATTTAAAGATACTATTTTTCCACTATCTGCATCTTTCTTCACTAATTTTATATAAGTTTCCATTTGTTCGTTATTTACATATAAATGTTTTATCTTCTTAGCGATTTCTACTATTTCGCTTTCATCTTCTGTAATAGAAAATGTAAAGTCTGATGAAACATAGAAATCTTTTGGAGTCTTAGTTTCTTTAACTAGATATTTTCCGTATGGTAATTTATTTTGTGTATAAGCATCTCCATTTTCATCTGTTACAATACTTTCATAGCTTGGTGCTATTTTTTGTGCTTCAGCAACTCTTTTTGAATCTACTTTTACACTATTTCCATACTCATCTAATCCGTTCCATATTTCTGCATAACTATATCCTGCATCTAGTGCTTTTTCTACATCTGAATATAATTTCATTGTAAATTCTGCACCTTGTAAGCCTGGCACTAATCCTGAATTTTCTTTTATTCCAGATTTATAAATATGGACTTGCATTGATTTTACCTTTTCTTTACTTGTTGTTTGACCTGTAATAACCTTAGTATGTTGGTCTTTATATGTTAGATTAACTTCATATTCCGTTTTATCTATCATATATCCAATCGGAGCTTTTTCTTCTTTCACTAAATATTTTCCTAAAGGTAATCCTGTTACATCTTCCATTTCTCCCTTATTGTTTGTTGTACGAGTAGCAACTAAATCACCTTTGCTATAATATTTTTTCGTTTTTGCAACATTATATATATCTTCATTAGCATATACTTTGTATATAGCATTTTCTAGTTTGGCATCCCCTTGAGCTACTGAACCTGTTTGCGTATCTCTTTTTGAAATAGAAATACTTCCAGTAGGTTCTTCATTTATAATTGTCTTAGATGTAGTTTCATTTGGCTTTACTTCAATTGTATAAGTGTTTGTATCTAAAACATATCCCTCTGGTGCATAAGTTTCTTTAATTGTATATGTTCCTTTTCTTACTTTTTCTATCAGTAGCTTTCCATTACTTACTGTAAAACTCTCATTGTAATTATTAGGACCTTTTACGTTAAATATAGCGCCATTAACTAAATCATTATTTGTATTTGTTTTAGTTAATTCAATATTTCCTAAAAGATTAATTTTTAAATACATTGACATAGTTACAGGATCGTTATAGTGCATAGAATATAATTGATTTTGTACTCCTTCTCTAAATTGAAAAAATACACTTGTATGATTATCTTTGGTTGCTTCCTTTATGCAGCCCCAGTCCTTCATCATTGCATCAGTTAATCTAAATTCTTCTATATTACAATCACTATTTACAGTAATTGTCATTGTATTTTCTCCCTTGTTATGTTGAAATCTAATTCCATTAACTGTTTTATCCAAAGAAGTATAGTCTGCAAATACTCCGTTTGTATCTGTAAGAGTTGTACTTTCACCTGCTTCAACAGTTGTTGTAACATTACTAAAGCTTGGCTCTTTTTTAGCATTAGACATTTGTTGATTAATTCCTGATTTAAAAGCTTCATATTGACTTTGAATACTTGAGTCTATAAATCTTGCACTACTTTGTCCTAACACTTCCCAAATCATTTGCTGAGTAAAAACATAATCTTGTTTTACCCATTTCATATCACCAGCTAAAATTCCCCCATCAACTACATAGTCTGGATATTTATTGTACCATCCAAAATAAGCAACTTTACATGCTTGTTTCATCTTTGGATCTGTAGGTTTTATGTGAGTTGCATTTTCTATTTCTCCTGTCGTTGAGTCAACAAAATGTTCTGCACAAAAAACTGTTAATCTTTCTTTAGTTGTGGTATTTATTAATCTTCTTATAAGAATTCCTACACTACCTTTGCTATCAGTAGTCTTCATTCCTGAATCATATTGTCCTGGAACCCATCGACCACTTCCAGAATCAGATACTGCAAAAACAATAGGTTGTGTAATACTAAATACTGTTAATATCAAAAGTATTACAGCTAATATTTTCTTTAATTTTTTTGATGTTCTTAACATTCAAACTCCTCCTTTAACGAAAAAAAGAACAAGTATCATTTTACTTGTTCCAGTTTTAATTATTATATTTTTTAATTTTTACTATACATATTTATTGTCCATTTATGACAAATCGGACAGTCCCATGTTTCATATCCACTTGGACAATTTTTAATGTATTGCTCGTAACTTATTATACCATTACTCCATTTATCTCCCCATTCTTTTACCTTTTTATCATATGTTGCTATTGCTTCTTTCTCTGAATTAAACCAGTTACTACTTGAATGATTACATTTTGGAGTTTCTTCTGTTTCTTCTTTTTTAGTATCATTATTTATGATACTATTATTATTATTGTTGTTATTTTTTTCTGTTTCTTTTGTAGGGTTAGAATTCGTTATTGGTTTCGAATTGCTAACTTCGTTTTTACTACTACTTTGTTTAGGTGTTGTATTATCTTTCTTTTCTGTTTTTTCTTCCATTTTTTCTAGTATTTTAATTTTAATATTCTTTTCTGTTTTATTACCATAAATGTCTTCAATAGCTACAACTGTTTCATATTCTCCACTAGCATTAGAATCTATTTTTGATAAATCTATAGCATAATCTTTTAATTCTGATAAATCTGATGCCACTATATAATTTTTAAAATCAAAAGTAGATAAATCTGTATCAAATGGTATCTCTATATTATCTTTTACAGATAATTCCGGAGCAGTTGTATCTTTAACTTCAATTTTTTGTTTTAAAATCTTCTTTTTATAATATACATTTATCTCATATTCTCCAACTGCTGGATAATCTTTATCTTTTTCATTTTCAATATTGTTTTCTATACTAATTTCTTGTTGATTAATAAATTTATATTTTGATAAATCTACTAATTCTTCAATATTAGGATTATATGCATTTCCATATTCTATAACTACATTATCTTTTATAAGTGAAATCCCATTATTTCTTTTTTCTAAAAATAACATATATGTTATTCCAAAAATTATTACTAAAAATAGTATTATTATAAAACCCATTAAAACTTTTTTCTTCATATTCATCACCTTCGTATAAGAGTATATCATAAATTTCATATTCTTTCATAGTTCAAAAAAAATTTCTTTTAAAAATTCTTCTAACACTATAAAAATCAACTGTTTTTAAGCATTTAATTAACTTCTTCTAATTTTGCTACTATATAATACCTCTGATCCGTTGGCGTTGTATGATTATTTAGGTATGAACATGTTGATAATTTTACTATTTTTTTGATTTCACCTACATTATCTACAGAATATTTACTTGCTTTTTTATAATATTCTACCTGTTCTTCAAAATCTAATAACTTAATATTGTTTTCTTCCTTATTTATGCCTATTGAATAGCAACTAAATACTGTTGCTTTATAATTTTGATTTTTTGTGTATATCTCAAAACTAGAATGCTTATCAAAAAATTCTTTATTCATATATTTGCCTAATTCTGAAAACATAATTCCACTTTTCATATTGTGTCCGTATAATACTGTTTCATAATCTTGAAATGGATTATTATTTAGCGTAAATATTGAACCATTGTTATTATATTTTCCATCAAAGGAATGTTTTAAATATTTTAAGTTATCAGTATCTTTAAGAATAGGATAATTTATATTTGTATTATCTATTTTTATCCATCCTATAATATCTTCATTTATATTTTTTAGCTTTTCCCAGTCTATTTCTATATCTTTTTCTGTTTTTTCTTCTGTAATTACATTTTCAATTAGTTCTATGCTAGAGTCATTACTCTTCTTGTGTTCCAGAAAATCTCTAATTAAAAAATATGAAGATATTACTAAGATTATCATAAATACACTTATAGCAATTTGTGCAATTTTAGTTTTTATCACTTTTTTACATCTCCCTCAATTATTCTATATCTAGCATCACCCCCTTAACTTGTGATTTTCTTATTATCTATACTTTGTTTGTATAAACTACATTGTTTTGCTTTGAATTATTAGAAGCATTAGTATTACTATCATCAGCTGGTAATATCATATTCAATCCAAATAGCCAAATTATATCAATAGTTATCCAAATAAAATATTTCATTATTTTTTTTACTATTTTCATTTCGTTCTCCTTTAAAACCTACTAAAAAAAGAATTAGATTTTTCTTCTCTAATCCTTTTTCGTTTTTTTAATTTTATATTAAATGTTTTCATATACAAATCAGCTATGTCTCTAAAATTCTTTGGATGTTCTATAACTTCTTTTATCTGACTTGGATAAAAATTGCCATAAATAATATCATATATTCCTAATTGTAGAGCTAATTTCGTTTCTTCTTGTTTTTGATTTTTTAGTAATAAAATTACTCTCATATTCATTTGCTTTAATATAAATAAGAACTCATGTAAATCTCCTTCTACTGCTTGTGGAGATATAATAACTGTTTGTCCTTCAAATGTATTATTTTCAATTAGATAATCACTATAATGTGCTACTATTGAATCTCTTAAATTCATTTGAATTTCTTTATCTATTTCTTCAATTCCTGTATAAATTACTATCATCTAAATAAATTCCTCCTTTTTCACAATTTCTAATGGATCAATTAATTCTCCATTTTTTCTAATAGTAAAATGACAATGACAACCTGTTGTAGCTCCGATTTGTTGGATTTCCTTTGTCATCTTTATATGGATTATTTGTTACACCATACACATTTTTCGGTCCTACTTTTCCGATAATTTCTCCTTTTTTCACTTTTTTTCCTACTGATACTATAAATTCAGGTGAACTATGACAATAAGAAAATTTATATATACCATCTGTACTTTTTATAGTGATAGTATATCCACCAGCACCACCCCAACCTACAGATGTTACTTCACCATCCATAATACATACTAGTTTGCTTCCTTCAGGTGCTGCTATATCTATTCCAGTATGATAAGTAGATGCTCCTGTTGTAGGTGCATCTCGTTTTCCAAAATTGCTTGTTATCTTATATTGTCCGTTTAACAGGCCAATCTGTTTTGTCTGTCATTTCTCCACCACCAAATATTTTCTCTACAAATTCCCAAACACTTTCAAAAAAATTCTTTGCTTCATCTTTTTTATATTCAGTATTATAATAGGCTAATTCTTTTTTCATATCCACTTTATCTTCATTATTAAAACCAATATATAATATATCTGTTATGCTACAAGCTATGGATAAAAGTATTACTATGATAATAATAGGAACTATAAAAGGTTTTATTATCATCAATACAAATCCTATTACTTTTTGTTTCACTTTATTTTTAATCATTGGCATCATCCTGTTCTATACTTATTATCTTATTTGTGCTTTCTTCCATATCTTCTTTTCTTGTATTATTGATATTAGGTCTATTATAAATTCTGTTATTATTTATATTACTTTCGTTAGTCTTGAAATTTCTTCCCTCAGCCATATACATACCTAAATTCATAAATTCTTTTCCTACATTAAATGCTTTTCTAAATCCACTTGTTGATTGAGGTGTTTCTGTATTATTTTCTTTTCCAACCATTGTTGTATTTTGTGTTTGCTTTGTTTCGTTATTTATATTAGTTTGATTTACTGGTCTAGCTTTTTCTGCAAAATTTTGTGAATAGCTTTCATAACTACTACTAGCGATTGGCTCTGCTTTTATACCACCTGAAGCTCTACTTACTACTTTACTAATAAAGTCATTTCCACCATTGGTATTTGTATTTTCTCCTTTAAATTGATAAGCAATCGTTTTTACTGTTTGTCCCATTGCTGCCCCCATTCCTATTCCTTTGTTTGCTAATGCTTCATTGTCGACACCTGCTATTCTACTTACTAAATTTTGCATTGTATTTTGTAGTGCATCTGCCAAAGGTAATATCATCATAGCCCATAATAAACTAACCGCCCATCCTGCACTTTTTGGTAAAAATGTTAGATATATTAAAAACAAAAATGTATAAACAAATTGCATAAAAGCATTTATTACAATTTGACCAAACCATATACTTGATGCTATCGTTCTTTTATTTATAATCCAAAATACTGCAACTATTGGTGTAAATATAGTAAATACAATTAGTGTGAACTGTCTTATTATAAATTTGATATTAACTTTTACAAATAAATAAGCAAACATTGCAATCACTATCGCTGTTGCTATTGCATTTCCTGTGTTAATACTTGTTAGTAACGAATTGCCTAGAAGATCATCTAAACTACCATGACTATTTGCAACTAATAATTTTACTAATGAATTGTTTAACATTAGCATAAACTTAACAAAAATTGGTGCAATTCCAATAGCGGCTGCTCCGAAAGAACAATCTCATTAAATTGTCTTTTACTTCATTTCTTTTATCTGGACTAATTCCAGCGACTATCATTTTCCAAGCTAATATTACTATTGCAATTAAAATAGGTCCTCCAATTATTCCTGCAATTCTCCAATACCAAGTCATTATCAAATTCCAATTTTCTTGTGTAAATGGCGATATATCTGTTTGATTATTTCCAAAGATTAGTTCATCATAATTTTTAAAACCGACACCAAAACTTTCATTTGTTGTTAAATCAAAAACTGTTTCCGCTATGCCTCCGAATCATTTTTGCTATAATCTTTTCAAATAGTCCACCTTCATCTTTATCTATTGTT
>USIO01000012.1 GCA_900554815.1 uncultured Clostridium sp. | reverse complement strand
AGAAAAATAACAGTTTGCATGAGTAAATTGCAAAAATGCATTTTTTACATCTTGTGAATAAGGTAGTGCTAAGCGAGAGGAAGTATTAAGAATAAAAAAGGCGTAAGCTAGAACACATCTGGTAAGTGTTGTACCAACTTTTGCCCCTGCCTTTAGCTAGGGGGACAAAAGTTGGTACAGTTCCTATGAGCTTGTCAAGATTGGTGTGTAAATTTTTTTCAATTTAATAAAATTTTTTGGGGTATTATAGGTGGATATGACCATATAATACCTTTAATTTTAACTAAGCCACAAATATTACGAGATAGAAGTGCATGTGCTCTTTATCTTGTAAATAAGGTAGTGCCAAGCGAGAAGAAGTATAAAAAAATTGACACGGAAGCTAAAAAATAGTATAATATTTGTATACGCCAATGGCGTAAAAAAATAAAAGGAGAGAGTTTAATGTTGTACGAACCTAAAGCAAAGAAACAAGAAAGACCCTGGCTTTGGGACGAGGTGGGCAAGGTATATGCAGCCCTTGGTGGTAAAGGGCAAGTAATCAACTGCCCTGTTGACCGGAAGGTAATTATACCTCGATCAAACGAGGAAGCCATCTCTAAGGCAAGAGCCTTAGGATTGAAGGAGTGCCAGCCGGGGTTCAACCCACTGAAATACGTGGGGTTTGAACTCTAACTCCTGAAAAAAGCGGAAGACATATGTCTTCCGCTTTTTAGCTTAAACTCAAATATATTTTTCAATTTTATTCCAAACAACATCTGTATAACATTTTCTTACACTAGAAAATGGATAAAAACAAATATCATGCAATGGATTTAAAAAATTAGAAATTTTAGTAACTTGTTCATCTACTTTAGTAATTGCGATTTTATCTGCTTTATTAGCAATTATAATAAAAGGCTTATTATTACTAATAATATAATCATACATAATTTTATCATTTGCTGTAGGCATATGACGAATATCCAATACAAAAATAATTAAAGAAATATTTTGTCGCATTTCCAAATAATCTTCAATAAATTTTCCACATTTTATTTGCTCTTGCTTGGACATTTTACTATATCCATAACCAGGTAAATCTACAAAATAAAAAGCATTATCAATATTATAAAAATTAATTTGACGAGTTTTTCCGTGGTTGACTACTTGTCCTTGCTAAATTTTTTCTATTAACCAATGTATTAATAAAAGAAGATTTACCAACATTGGATTTACCAACTAAAACAATTTCAGGCAAATTATCAATTGGATACTGCTTAGGAGAAACAGCCGAAATTTTAAATTGCGGATTTTTAACAATCATAAAATACTACCATCCTTTTTAGAAAACAAAAGTCGAAAATTACTTAATAATATTAAGTCCACCCATATAAGGCACTAATACTTTTGGAATACGAACACTGCCATCTTCATTATAATTATTTTCTAAAAATGCAATTAACATACGAGGTGGGGCAACAACAGTATTGTTTAAAGTATGTGCGTAATAATTTTCTTTTTCTCCTTTAATACGAATATTAAGACGCCTACTCTGTGCATCTGTTAAATTAGAGCAACTACCAACTTCAAAATATTTTTGCTGACGAGGACTCCAAGCTTCTACATCAACACTTTTAGATTTTAAATCAGCCAAATCACCACTACAACATTCTAATGTTCTAACTGGAATATCTAAACTTCTAAACAATTCAACTGTATATGAGCACATCTTATCATACCACATATAGCTGTCTTCAGGCTCACAAACAACTACCATTTCCTGTTTTTCAAACTGATGAATACGATAAACACCTCTTTGCTCAATTCCATGAGCGCCTTTTTCTTTTCTAAAGCAAGGGGAATAAGAAGTCATTGTGTAAGGAAGACACTTTTTTGGTAATAACTGGTCTTTAAATTTACCAATCATAGAATGTTCGCTAGTACCTATTAAATATAAATCTTCCCCTTCAATTTTATACATCATTGCATCCATTTCTTCAAAACTCATAACACCAGTAACAACGTCAGAGCGTATCATAAAAGGAGGAATATAATAAGTAAATCCTTTTTGTATCATAAAATCTCTAGCATAAGAAATAACTGCTGAATGTAGTCTAGCAATATTGCCCATTAAATAATAAAAACCATTTCCAGCCACTCTACGAGCTGAATCTAAATCAATACCAGATAATTTCTCCATAATTTCTGTATGGTAAGGAATTTCGTAATTTGGAACAAAAGGTTCCCCATATTTTTCCACTTCTACATTTTCAGAATCATCTTTACCAATAGGAACAGATTCGTGAATTATGTTTGGAATTCGCATCATAACTTGCTTAATTTCTTCTGATAATAATGCTTCTTGCTTTTCGTTTTCTAATAATTCTTCATTAATTTTATTTACTTTTAACTTTATTTGCTCAGCTTCTTCTTTTTTTCCTTCACGCATAAGATTACCAATAGTAGAACTTAAAGAATTTCTGTTCATTCTAAGCTCATCTCCATGAGATTTAATATTTCTATTTTTTTTATCTAAAGCAAGAACTTCATCAACTAAAGGCAATTTATTATCTTGGAACTTTTTCTTAATATTTTCTTTTACCAACTCTGGATTTTCTCTAATTAATTTAATATCAATCATATCAACATCTCCTTATAGCAAATAGTTTACTATAAAAATTACCAATTTGCAACTAAAATACTTAAAAACTTAAATAGACGTGCGAATAAAAAACTAATACTTGAATATAATAGTATTATTACCAAAAAATAGGAGAGTATAAATGAAAGATAAATTTATTCAAGAATTAAAACTCGAAGAAAAGACAGCAGAAGAGCAAAATATAGAATTAATAAAAAGTGTAATAAAAACCAAACTGGAACTAGATACTGTAACAAAAAATTTTGAGCAAGCAGATGATGAGCTAATAGATTATTATACTTACCAAATAAAAGCAAATCAGGCTAAATTAGATTATTTATTAAAAAAAATAAAACATAAATCTTTGGCACTAGACATGGTTGAAGAAATTAAACTAAGAATAGACGAAAATAAAGCAATTTAGTAAAGTAATAATCATATTTGTCCAAAAAGTATCATAATTATGTATAAACATAAATACATTAGGGAGATGATATTTTAGTGGATACAAATACGATTATTATTTATTTTGCATGTATAATATTTTTATTTATATTGGGAAGATTCTTTACTGTACCGCTTATTAAAATAATAAAATTAATAATAAACTCAATCTTAGGAGCAGTTTTAATTTTACTTGTTAATATAGTTGGTTCGAGTTTCCAATTTCACATAGGAATAAATATAATAACTGCAATTTTTGTTGGGATATTAGGACTACCAGGGGCAATTTTATTGGTTGTATTAAAATTGCTATTATAAAAAATAAACATTTTTACTGTAGTTGTTTATTTACCAATAAAAATGCTTAAACATATATTAATATAGAACCCTTCTCTTAGAGAACTAAGAGAAGGGAAGAAGGAGTATTAAGACACCCGCATTGTGCAGGTTTTTGGCTTATACCAAATGGCCTGCACATTTTCTGCCACCTTGGTGGCAAGCAATCTTTCGATTATGCTTGCACTAAATGGCACTTCAAATACTACAGAGACTCCTCTATGGTATTTGAAGATTTTACAACAGTAACCTGATTGAATCAGATACCGGTAAAAGAGAGTGTAAAGGTTATATACCTTTACATTGCCACGAACTATAATGTTAAACCTCCGGGCAGTGTTTACCGTTTTTTCAGTGTTCATTGTTTTTACTCCTTTTGTAATTATTTGCACCACAAGGGTACATTAATAAATTTATTATACCACGATTTACCTAAAAATACAAATTTATTCTACTGTAACAGATTTCGCTAAGTTTCTTGGCTTATCTACATCCAATCCTTTTTCTTTTGAAATATAATAAGCAAACAATTGCAATGGTACTACAGAAAGTATTGGGGAAATGTATGCATGAGTAGTAGGAATATTTAAAATAAAGTCATAATTTGTATTAGGCAAGTCTAAATTTGTAATAACAACTGTTTTGGCACCACGAGTAATAACTTCTTGAATATTGCTTATAGATTTTTCCATTAAAGAAATATCTGTTAAAATAGAAACAACAGTAATACCATCTTCAATTAAAGCAATAGGCCCATGCTTTAATTCACCAGCAGCATAAGCTTCAGAATGAATATAAGAAATTTCTTTTAATTTTAAAGACCCTTCTAAAGCAACATTATAATCTACTCCTCTACCCAAGAAAAACATATCTTCTTCATTATAAATTTGCTTTGCTAATTTTTGAGTTGCTGGCATGCAAGTTTTTAAAACTGTTTCTATTTTTTCTGGTAATTCAAATATTTCGTTTTTTAAACTTTCAACAACATCTAAATGTAGTCCTAAAATTTCAGCAAAATACATTGCTAAAATACTTAATAACATTACCTGAGAAGTATAAGCTTTAGTAGAAGCAACAGCTATTTCTGGACCTGCATGGGTATAAACTGTATAGTCGGCTTCTCGAGTAATAGAACTTCCAATCACATTTGATATAGCAATAGTTTTAGCTCCTTTTTGTTTTGCCAATTTTAAAGCAGCAATAGTATCTGCTGTTTCACCAGATTGACTAATATAAATAGCTAAAGTTTTATTATTAATAATAGGATTCCTATAACGAAACTCAGAAGCAATATCTACTGTTACAGGAATATTGCATAATTTTTCAATAATATTTTTTCCTACAAGACCTGCATGCATAGCAGTACCACACGCAACAATATAAATTTGACTAATAGAAGACAAATATTCTTTAGAAATGGAAATATCATCGAAGTTACATTTTTGCCCAGAAGCTAACCTAGAACCAATTGTTTCTCTAATAGCACGAGGCTGTTCACAAATTTCCTTTAACATATAATCTTCATAACCATCTTTTTCTGCAGAAGTAACATCCCATTCAATATTTTTAATTTCTTTATTAATAGAATTTAAATTTTTATCAAAAAAACAAATTTTATCTTTATAAATTTCTACAAATTCTAAATCGTTTAATAAATAGAAATTTTTAGTAAAAGAAAGAATAGCAGGTATGTCTGAACTAACGTAGTTTTCATCTTCGCCTTTTCCAATTACTAAAGGACTATCTTTTCTTACTACAATTACTTTATTTGGATAAAGTTTACAAATTACTTCAATTGCAAAACTGCCCTTTAAATCACAACATGCATTTTTTACAGCACGCAAAAATCTATATTCATCATTATTAGTGTCCTTTGAAAAATAATAATGAATCAAATTAGGAATTACTTCTGTATCTGTTTGAGACAAAAAAGAATATCCATGTTTTACTAAAAATTCTTTTAATTCTGAATAATTTTCAATTATTCCATTATGAACTACACTAAAAGTTTTAGAATTATCCATATGAGGATGCGAATTAATACTAGAAGGCGCACCATGTGTTGCCCAACGAGTATGTGCAATCCCAATAGTTCCATTTAAACTATTAATTTCTGGAATATTCTCTAAAGAAGATACTCTTCCTTTATTTTTGATTACAGATATGCCATCTTCTTCCAAAGTAGAAATACCAGCAGAATCATACCCCCTATATTCTAATTTTAAAAGGCCATTTATTAAAATAGGCTTAGCCTGTTTTTTACCTATGTAACCAACAATTCCGCACATAAAATAAGTTCCTCCTTAAAAATTTAATTTAGAGAACTTAAAAGCAGTACAAATTTAATAAAACCAATAAAAAGGATAAAATAAATTTGTATATATTTATGTTACTAAAGCCTGCTTTGTTCTAAAGCATTACTGCTATTTTTTTACAAGCTTCTTAAATGGTAGTAACATTACCATAGAGCCATCCGCCGAATATTTCGATAAACTCTTTCCTCGTCAACAGTAGAATACTGCCCAGGCGCTTATAAATAACTCCTTTCTAAATGCTTTTAAATTCTATATACTGTAATATATTATAGTATAATACAAAATGTTGCAAGTATAAAAATATAAAATTCACAAAATGAACATAAAAACCATGAAAAAATATATATATTATAACTATTATGAGCAGAACATAAATATTGCATTTGACTATTAAATTTGATAAAATATTACCATAAAACAATTACTATTGAATATAGAATAGGTGAGTAAATGTTTATTATTGAAGAAGAACTAAAAAAACTCCCTAAAAAACCGGGAGTTTATATTATGCATGACAAAGAAGATAACATTATTTATGTAGGAAAGGCAGTTTCTTTAAAAAACAGAGTAACAAGTTATTTTAGAAAAACAAATAAGACATCAAGAATAGAAAAAATGGTATCACTAATTGACCATTTTGAGTATATTGTGACAGATAATGAAGCAGAAGCACTAATTTTAGAGTGCAATTTAATAAAGAAAAATAGCCCAAAATTTAATGTGCTTTTAAAAGATGACAAAACTTATCCTTACATAAAGGTTGATGTTCAATCTGATTATCCAAATGTATATACTACAAGGAAAATTTTAAATGATGGAGCAAAATATTTTGGACCATATGCCAATGCTGGAGCCGCAAAAGAAATGGTTAATTTTATTAAGCAAAGGTTTAAAATTAGACAATGTAAAAACTTTAAGAACAAAGATAGAGCATGCTTAAACTATCATATAAAAAGATGCTTAGCACCTTGTATGGGATATATCTCAAAACAAGAATATCATGAGCAAATTAATCAAATTATATTACTATTAGAAGGTAAAACAGAAAATGTAATAAAACAAATAGAAAAAGAAATAAAAATAGCTGCTGACAATTTACAATATGAAAAAGCAGCAGAACTAAGAGACAAAAAAATAGCAATTGAAAGAATTTCTGAGAAACAAAAGGTGTCTAATATATCAGAAAACAATATAGATGTAATTGGACTTAGTAAAAATGAATTGTTATGCTGTATAGAAATCTTTTTTGTTAGAGGAAGTAAAATGATTGGAAGAGAACATTATTTTTTAGATAATGTTGCAGATTTAAATCCTAAAGAAATATTATTAGAGTTTATTAAACAATACTATATGGAAAAAAAAGAACTACCTAATAAAATAATGTTACAAGAAGAAATAGAAGAAAAAGTACTCTTAGAAAATATACTAAGCAAAAAAGCAGGAAGAAAAGTAGAACTAAAATTTCCACACAAAGGAGAAAAACTAAGATTTGTAGAAATGGCAATTAACAATAGTAAAATTACATTAGAAAATAAGTTATTAGATAAATCAAATTTATTAACAGAATTAAAAGAAACTTTAAAATTAAATCAAATACCAAGAAAGATTGAAATGTATGATATTTCGAATATTTCTGGACAATTTATGGTAGCTGGTATGGTTGTTGCACAAGACGGAATTATTAAAAAGAATTTATCTAGAAGATTTAAAATTAAAACAGTATTCACTCAGGATGACCCAAGATGTATGAAAGAAGTTGTTACAAGAAGAATAAAACATTCAATAGGAGAACAAAGCAAAGGTTTTGGAAAACTACCAGATGTTATTTTTGCAGATGGAGGAATAACTCAAATAAGAGCTATTAGAGAAGCACTAAACCAATATAAAATTTCTATTGCAATTTTTGGAATTGTAAAAAACGAAAAACATCAAACAAGAGCAATTATAAACGAAAACAGAGAAGAAATAGAAATATCGGAAAGTATAATGAAATTTTTAACAAATTTTCAAAACGAAGTACATAATGTAGCAATTGAATACCATAGAAAACTAAGAGAAGCGAAAATGAAAAAATCGCAATTAGATGAAATACCTGGTATTGGAAGTAAGAAGAAACAGGAACTATTAAAAAAATTTGGTAGCATTGCAAATATAAAAAATGCTACAATAGAAGAAATAAGTAAAATAAATGGAATTAATAAAGAATTAGCAGAAAGAATTAAAAAAAATTTAGAATAATGAAAAATTTTATAGTACGACTTTTGGAATATATTTCATTACTCCATAATATATTTGTAATATAAATATTTATATTTAATATAGGGGGGAGTTTATGGAATTCGCAAAAGACAAAATTTTTAACATAAAGTATAATGCAAAATTAGACAAATTGGAATTAAAAAACGAAAACAGATTAAAACAATGGTGCAGCAAACATAAAATTATAAGCATAATTATTAGTATAGCAATATTAACAATAGGGATAGATATAGTATTAATATACCAATTTTTCGAAACTCTAAGCAAATTATAAAAATAGTTTTAGCAGAAAGGAAAACAAAATAATGAAAATAGCAAATAACTGGAATGATTACGAAATATTAGATATGGCAAATGGAGAAAAATTAGAAAGATGGGGAAATTATAAACTAATTAGACCAGATCCACAAATTATTTGGAAAGAAAGGACAAACCCAAATGAATGGAAAAATGTAAATGCAAAATATAACAGAAGCAAAACAGGTGGAGGAAACTGGGGATATTACACAAAGTTACCAGAAAAGTGGCAAATTAAATATAAAAACCTAATATTTAACATAAAGCTAATGGGCTTTAAACATACTGGTCTTTTCCCAGAACAAGCAGCCAATTGGGAATGGATGATAGAAAAAATAGAAAAAGCAAAAAGACCAATTAAAGTTTTAAACTTGTTTGCATATACAGGAGGAGCAACAGTGGCATGCGCAAGTGCTGGAGCTTCTGTATGCCATGTAGATTCTTCTAAAGGAATGTGTACCTGGGCAAAAGAAAATATTATTTCTTCTGGTTTACAAAACAAGCCTGTTAGATATATTGTAGATGATGTAATAAAATTTATACGGAAGAGAAATCAGAAGAAAAAATTATTATGATGCAATTATTATGGATCCACCTTCTTATGGAAGAGGTACATCACGGAGAAATATGGAAATTCGAAGAAAACATAGAATATTTGGTAAAACTATGCCAACAAGTACTATCCAGTAAACCATTGTTTTTCTTAATTAATTCTTATACAACAGGAATTTCTAGCACGGTTTTGGCAAATATTTTAAAAATGAATATTAAAGTAAAAGGGAATATTAGTAATGGAGAACTTGGACTAGAAATGAAAAATAGTAATATAATATTACCTTGTGGAATTTATGGAAAATGGGAAGAAAAATAAAATGAATAAAAAAATGCAATATTTAAATGTAATCTATGAATCAAATCATGTAATTGTTGTGGAAAAACCAGCAAATATTCCAAGTCAAGAAGACAAAACAGGAGATATAAATATGTTACAAATGGTAAAAAACTACTTAAAAGAAAAATACAATAAGCCAGGTAATGTATATGTTGGGTTAATTCATAGACTAGATAGACCAGTAGGTGGAGTTATGTGCTTTGCAAAAACCTCTAAAGCAGCAGCTAGACTAAGTGAGGCACTCCGCAATAAAAAAATAGAAAAAACTTATATTGCTGTAGTAGATGGCAAATTCGATTTGCCAAAAGGAGTTATGGAAGATTACTTGCTAAAAAACGAAAAAAGTAATTTAAGCAAAGTGGTAAAAGAGGGAACTAAAAATGCCAAATATGCAAAACTAAATTATGAAGTTCTAAATTATAGAGAAGACAACAATATAGCTCTTGTAAAAATAAACTTGGAAACAGGTAGACACCACCAAATTAGGGTACAGTTTGCCTCTAGAGGGCATAGCTTATATGGAGACCAAAAATATGGAACAAGGGGGAAAGGCAAGCCCATAGCATTATTTGCTTATAAACTATCTTTTCCAGACCCAATTACAAATAAAATGCTTACATTTAAGATAATACCAGAAAATAATGGAACATGGAGTATTATAAACGGAATTAATTTATGAAAAGAGCAAAATATTATATAAAATACAAAAACGACATTTTCGTAAAAGAAAATGTCGTTTTTATATAAATAAAAAATATTTTATTAAAATGAATAATAAAATATTTGCAAGAAAAAAAGAGGTGATAAAATGATAGATAAAATCTGTAATTACCTTACCAACAAAATTCGAAAAGAAATGCCAGAAATAGATGATGAAAGAGCAGAAGTAATAAATTATGGATTACAAAATATTATTGGAGAAATGCCAAAAATATTTTTAACTCTAATTCTAGCAACTATATTAAATATACTAGACTTAACATTAATTGCTTTTGTTTGTGTACTTGCTTATAGAGCTTTTTCTGGAGGGTTTCATGCAAAAACTCATTTAGCTTGTATTATTTTTACAAATTTATTTTATATAGGCAATGCATATATTAGCCAATTATTTGTAATAGAACCATATTTTTTAAAATATATTATTATAGTAGCATTATGGATATTTAGTATGGTAATGATAAAACTATATGCACCAGCAGACACAGAAAATGTTCCAATCTTAAGAAAAAAAGATAGAAAAAACAAAAAGATTTTATCTTATATTACAATGACAATTACTTTAATAGTGGCAATATTTATTAAAGACCCAGTAATATCTAATATTATTATAATTGGCATATTTTTACAAACATTATCTATTACAAGAGTTGTATATAAATTAACAAACAATAAATATGGACATGAAATATATGAAAAACAAAATGTAGCAACAAATTAAGTTAAATATACAGTATTTGCCGGCAAAATACTTGTATTATATATATAATAATATAGGGGGTAATTTTTATGTTAAAATTTATAGCAAAAGTAGCAGAAAAATATGCAAGAAATACAAATACAGCATGTTTTATATGGTACATAATTCATCAACCAAAAATGCCAGCATCTTTAATAAAAAAAGATTAATAAAAAAAGCCTGTTGATTTATTCAATATAATATTTCCAAAAAAAGAAGCTATTTTCGACATGTAGCTTCTTTTTTTATATACAAATTATTTTACCAAGCTAGTATTAAAACTAATTATAAAATTATACTACTTATTTTATATAAAAAATGCAGATTATATCTGTTATAGAGTAAGGCAATTACTAATTTGTTTTTAAAATATAAAAGTTCTAATAAGGTTAAATTTACAAATATATTTTAATATTTATAAGTTATTTAAATATAATTATTTTTATACAATAAAAAAATAAATAATATGTATTATTTTACATATTATTTATTTTTGCTTTTATACTAATATATTTCTAATTGTTGTGAAAAGAATTTTTCATTTTTACTAGTAAATAAATTTAGATTTTCGTTTTTCTTTAAAATTGTTCTTACTTCCCATAAACCAATACCAGTATTATGTTCTTTTGTAGAATAACCTTTTTCATAAATTTTTTCTGTATCTATTTGCTTATTTAAATAAGTATTTTCAATAATTAATAATTGTCTTTCAGAATGAAAGTCTTTACGAATAGCAACATTAATTATTTTTTCGTTACATTCGCTAGCTGCCTCAATAGCATTATCCATTAAAATACCTAAAATTCTAGTAAACTCATATATTTTTATACGTAATTCTCTTAAATCTATAAATATTTCCAAATTTACAGTAATTCCTTTACTTTCTGCTAAATAATATTTATTAGTTAGTAGGCAATAAACAGCAGGCTCATTAATAACAGAAGGACTTAAAATATTTAAATTATTAATTTCGTTAAAATCTGCTTGCAGACCATTATAAAATTTACGCAATTTTTCCATATCTCCGGTTTGAATATACCCACCAATTGTTGTCATAATATTACTAAGATCATGCTTAAAACCGCGAATATTATCATGCAAAATTTCTAATGTTTTATTATATTGTCTAGATTGCTCTAAATCTTGAGTTGTAATTTCTAGTTTATTTGTTCTAATTAAAGCATAAAAATTAAAAGAAAAATAAATAAGCAATATAGAAATATTTAATAACGTAATACCAAATGGTAAAACATCACTATAAATTGAAGAAACATAAGAATGTACTCCAATTGTAATAATACCAACAACAAAATCAATTACTAAAATTATATTGTTTTTCTTTTTCATATTATCTAAAAGTGTAACATTAATTTTAAACTTTTTTAAAAATCTATAAATAATGTAAACAAATAAATATACTAATAAAGATAGAGTAATTTTATGAATTGGTGTATTAACTGCTACTTCGGTAGAAACATTAAAAAAAATTATATAAACATTATGAATTATACTAGCAGTTAATACAAAAATAATATTAGGGATTAATACTGCTAAGATTGATTTGAAAAATTTTACTTTGAATAATAATATTATTAAAATTGGACATATTAAGATATTAATGAAACTATTAAATGGTGATACAACAAAAAAATTAGACAAGTTTGCAATAATTGAAAATAATATTATGTATATAATTTGTTGCCTTTTAGTATAAGCTATTTTTAATATATTTGTAAACAAAAGAACCGTAATTGTAGCTTCTACAAAAGTTAATGGCAAAGCTAGTATATTTATTAACATTTCATTTTCAGTTGTTAAAGCAGTCCAAATTGTATTAATGATTTCCATAATTTAATACCTCCAAAAAATTATTTTTATATTTTGGCCCAATGTAGCAAGCATTCTTCTGATCAAATAAAATTGTATTGCTAGATTTAATATCTTTTATTTTATTAATATTTGCAATATAAGATTTATGACAGCGAACAAAATTACTAGGTAAATAATCCTGAATTTTATTAAAAGAACTATAAACTTCATAATCATTACATTCAGTATGAAAAACAAGTTTCATACCATTTTTCTGAATATAATAAATGCTATCTTGGTTAATCATAATGCTTTTATTGCCTAATTTAATATATTTTTTAGGGCTGTTTTGAGCATCATTTACCAGTCTTAAAATAGTATCAGTTAATCTTTCTATTGTTAAAGGTTTAGGAAGATAATCAAATGTTTTTACTTTATAAGCTAATAAAGCATATTCTAAATGTCCAGTAGAAAAAATAATATAAATTGATTTATTTTTTTCACGAATTTTTTTGGCTAATTCAATTCCAGAAATTTCCGAATTTAATTCAATATCTAAAATTAGTACATTAATAACAGTATTTTCCATAAATTCCAATAAATCTTTTGAACTGGTTGTTTTTAGAACAACATTCGCATCAATATTATGACTGATAAAAATAGACTCCAACATTTTATCAAGCCTATCTAAAATGTTAATGTTGTCGTCACATATTGCAAAATTCAGCATGTCAAATTACCCCCTACAAAAAATGACATATAATTACCTTAATTTTCCAGCAATAAAATAAATATAATCCAAAAAAGAAATATTGTCAAGAATAAAAACGAAAAAACGAAAATTATAAAAAAAGATAAATAAAAACAGCAAATAACCATGAACAATCAGATATTAGAAAAAAAGATAATGGAGAGGAATATATAAGGGTCTCTTTTGAAAGACCAACAGAGATACTGTGTTTTTTGAACTTCCTTGGTCAAATGAAAATAATGAACCTATTCATATTTCAAAAGGAAAGCCAACACCAAATTCAACAAAAGTATGGCTAACCAAAAGCGGTGATTGTATTTTAGCAAATAATAAAAGTAAAAATCCAAGTAAAGAATTAACAGATGGGAACGTATAACAGCTGGACATAGTATAGAAATAGAATATGTAAAAGCAAGAAAAAATAAAGCCGACTTTTATGTACCAACGGAATCGCCTAGACTTTTTGAGACTGTTACACAGAGGGTTATACGTATCCTTATAATGTAGTATAGTTCAACAAAAAACTACATGGAATAAATATAATTTATAAGAATGATTAAAACATTGTTATTCTAGATTAAAATATATGTGTTAGAGGTATCAAAAGATACTTCTTTTTTATGGTATGAAAAATAAATAGTAAAAATTTGTCCGATTTTCATATTTTGCAAAAGACCTTAATTGTAGAGGAATAATTTAAAATATAATTCATAAGATTAAATGAACATTACAAACATATTATAGGAGGAAAAACATAAATTGAAGAATAATAGACCAATTTTTATTCTAATTTCAAGTTTTATTATTTTGGCATTTTCAATTTGTATTATTAAAGCAAATAACAATACACGGAATAGTACAAACTTCATCAAAACCAGAGACATTAAGTAACAAAAAAATCTGCTGGGGAATAAAAAGAGCAAGTAATCATGAACAGCCAGATTTAGGAAATGAAAATAAAAAACTAGTAGAACAATATGAAGGAATTACAATGGGAAACAATAAAGACAAATATGTTTATTTAACTTTTGATGAGGGATATGAAGCGGGATACACAGAAAAAATATTAGATATATTAAAAAATAATAAAGTAAATGCATGCTTTTTCATTACTGCCCATTATTTAAACTCTCAGCCAGACTTGGTAAAAAGAATGGTTAAAGAGGGACACATAATAGGTAATCATACAGTTAACCATAAAAGCATGCCAGGTATTTCAAATGAAAATTTAAAAGAAGAAATAACAAAACTTCATACAGCAGTTTTCGAAAAAACAGGTTATGAAATGAAATATTTAAGACCACCAATGGGAGAATGCAGCCAAAGAACATTAGCTATAACAAAGTCATTAGGATACACAACAGTTATGTGGTCTTTTGCATATGATGATTGGGAGGAATCAAAACAAGGAAGAGAAGAATATGCAAAAGAAAAAATATTAAAAAATATTCATAATGGAGCAGTTATTTTATTACATGGAAATTCAAAAGATAATGCTAATGTTTTAGATACATGTATTAAAGAAATAAAAAATATGGGATATGAATTTAAGTCATTAGATGAATTTACAAAGTAAATAACAAAAGTAAGAAAGGGATGAGTTCATTAATGAAAAGAAAAAATGATAAAGTAATAAAAAAGCTAAACGAAATATTAGATATGCCAAAAGAAGTAATAAGTAATGTACCAAAACTCACAATAACAGGCTTTCAAGAACTTCTAGTAGAAAATTATAAAGGAATTTTGGAATATGAGGATTTCTTTGTTAGAGTAAATACATATATAGGAATTGTTAATATTAATGGATTTGGATTAATACTAGAGAATATGAATGATGAGAATATTATTATAAAAGGAAAAATAGAAAGTATAGAAATAGATAGCATTACTGATGAGGAGGCATAGCCCTGTGTTTTTTAAAATACTTCTTCGGATATTTAATTGGATATGTAAGAATTGTTGTTGAAGGCTATTTTGTTGAAAGATTTATAAATATTTGTATTAGCAAAAAAATTCTTTTATGGAAAACCAATAGAGAAAAATCAACAATTATTCATGCAAACATTTCCATTAGTGATTTTAAACGTATTAAAGAGGTAGCTAAAACTACTAAGTGTAGAATAAATATTGAGCAAAAAAAAGGGCTACCATTTATATTACATAGATATAAAAAAAGGAAGCTTTTTTTAGTTCTATTTATACTAATTTTTGCTGGATTAGGAATAACTTCTAATTATATTTGGAATATAGAAGTTATTTGCAATGATGAAATTAATAAACAAGAAATAATAGAATTACTAAATGAGAATGGATTAACTTTAGGAACACCAAAGTCTAAAATAGATACAACAAAATTAGTAAATGTAATTCGCTATAAGAGAGAAGACATTGCATGGATTGGCATTAATTTAAAAGGAACAAATGCTATGGTTGAAATAGTAAAAGCAACAGAAAAACCAGAAATACTAGATGAAAGCGAATTCTGTAATATAGTATCTAACAAAGAAGGAATTATTACCAAAATAGATGTATATGATGGAACAGCTAATGTAAAAATAGGAGACCTTGTAAAAAAAGGGACAATTCTTATTAATGGATGGATGGAAGGCAAGTATACAGGGATGCGATATGTAGCCGCTTCTGGAGAAATAGAAGCAAAAGTGTGGTATAGTAAAAAAATAAAATTGGATAAAATAACAGAAGTTTATTCTAGAACAGGAAAAGAAGAAAACAAATATAAAATTAAATTTAATAATTTTAAAATAAATTTATATAAAACTCTTTCAAAATTTAAAAACTATGATACAATAGAAGAAACCAAAAAAATAAAACTATTTTCTAATTTTTATTTACCTATTGAAATAATAAAATTAACAAATTATGAAACAAATAAGGAAACTGTAACTTATTCTACAGAACAGCTAAAAGAAATGCATGTAGATAATTTAATATCTCAAATTGAAGAAGAAATAGAAAATAAAGAAACTATTATAAATAGGCAAGTAAATGTATTAGAATATGATACCTATATTGAAATAGAAGCTATTATAGAAACAATTGAGAATATAGGAGCAAAAGAAAAATTGGTATTTTGAAAGGGTGGTAAATTTGGAACAAAGAGGATTAAAAGTATTAGAAGCAGACAAAACGTTTTTTACAAAAATAACTAGTACTATTAGTAAAATACTAATACCTACAAAAATAGGAATTAATGGATTAATGATCTCATTAAAAAGAAATAATTTACTAAAAGCATATGAAAACTATATTAATGATGAACAATTAAATAATATTGCAAAAAAAGAGCCAGATACCAGAAAGTATGAAGAAGCATATAGCTTATATCTGGAATCAATTGACAAATACATAATAGACTCTGTATATAAAAAAGTTAAGTCTGGTGTTGCAAGCAATTTTGAACAAGAAGCTTTATCAAAATACTATACAATAATTCATTTAAAAGAAAACGAATATGTAGAATATAAACATAGAAAACAAAAATATTTATTAGAACTAGATTTTGAAACAATTTTATCATTAGGAAAAGAAAATTTAATACAAAGATACAAAAAATTCTACCTTTCTAAAATAGAAAACTTATATAAAGGAATACTAAAAAATTATTCTATTCAATTAGCAGATGTTAATGCATCTAAATTTAGATCAAATGATGAAATATATATAAAAATATTTGAAACTTTGGATGAATACATAAAAAAAATATTTCCAATGAAGCTAGAAGCAGATAAAGACGGTATTTATAAAGACATTATAAAAGATTATAATAAATACGAAAGATTTGAAGTAGGGAAGCTAGATGAAAGAGACATTATAGAAAAAAATCTAATTTCAATTGGAATAAGCAGAAATATTTTTACACATAGCTTACCTCTTGCTGTTGCAGAGCAATGCTATATTAAACTATTAAAAGATGCAAGAAATTTAATGATAAATACACCAAAAGGAGCAAAAAGAGAAAAAGCTTATAACTTATTTATAAATATAATAGAAGAATATAATACTAAATTACTTTCAACAAAAATATATTGGGACAAGCCGGAACTAAAAAAAGAATATAAAGAATTTTGGAACAAATATAAAGAAATCGAAAAAATTAAAGAGAATAATTTTATTGAATACATAAAACGAAAAGAAATTCTTTTCTTAAAATATGATATAAAAAAATTAAGAAAAAGTAAGAAAGACTATTCAAAAGTAATTGAAATTTATAAAGAAAAATTAATAGAATATGATGCAATTAGAAATCTTAAAAATCAGTGCAAAACACTAGAAGGAAAATTCTTAAAAGCAACAACATAAAATATATATTATAAAAAGGGGAAAAAGTGCAAGAGCTATTAGATATTGAATACCATGGAGTAGAAAAAAATAAAAAATATAATACACTAATTAAAAATGTTTTAGAAAATTGCTTTCAAGTTGAAAAGCTAGATAAAACTAAATTATATGTTAATATTATTTTAACTACTCCAGAAGAAATTAAAACTATTAATAAAACTTATCGCAACATAGACGAAGCAACAGATGTATTGTCTTTTCCTATGTTTGAAAAGGAAGAAATAAAAAAATATATAAAAAAAAGAAATTTGGAAGTAACAGAAGTTTTAGGGGATATTGTTATTTCAATTGAAAGAGTAAAACAACAAGCGTATGAGTATGGTCACAGTCTAGAAAGGGAACTGGCATATATGGTAGTACATGGTTTTTACCATCTAATGGGGTATGACCATATAATACCAGAAGAAAAAGAACAGATGAGAGAAAAAGAAGAAAAAATTTTAGAAAAATTAGGACTAACAATATATTAATTTAAATACTTTATTTATAAAATTATAATAAGTGAATAGGTGAAAAAATGAAAAACAAAGATGAAAAAAGGACAGCAAATAAAAACTTTTTAGATGCATGGGTAAACGCAATTAATGGTATAATTTATGCTACTACAACACAGGGAAACATAAAAAAACAACTAATAATAATTGTTATAACAATTATTGTAAGCTTATTTTTTAAATTAAATAAAGTGGAATTTTTATGTTTAATTTTTTCGGTAGCCTTAATAATAATTACAGAGATGGTAAACACTGCAATTGAAACAGTTGTAGATTTATATACAGACCTTTACCATCCAAAAGCAAAAATTGCAAAAGATGTAGGAGCAGGAGCAGTTGTATTAGCAGCAATTAATGCAGTAGTAGTAGCATATTTTTTGTTTTTTGATAAAATATCCTCTGCAGGAGTAATAGTACTAGAAAGTTTAGTAAAATCCCCAGAACATTTGGCTTTTACTACTGTTATATTAACATTAATAGCAGTGGTTGCACTAAAAGCAGCTAATATTATTAGAAAAAATAAACAAATAGACGAAAAATTTATACCAAGTGGCGCTTCAGCAATTGGTTTTGCATGTGCAACAGCTATTTGGTTAACAACTAGAAATATGGTAGGCTTCACACTATCATTAATATTGGCATTATTGGTTGCATTTAGCAGGTATGAAAAAAAAGGAAGAACAGCAGGAGAAATTATATTTGGCTCTATATGTGGAGTTATTATTGCTTCTTTGGTTTATGGATTAACTTTTTTAAACTTTTAATAAATTTAATATGAGTATAGAAGGGAAATTAAATATGAAAAATAGCGGAATAAAATTCTTAATAATATTATTATTTATTGTAGCAATTATAGCAGGTGTATTATTAGCATTAAAAATGGTACCAAATCAACAAACTTCTTCAGAAAATGTTGAAGAAGAAATACCCCAAAAGATTGAAGAACCTGTAAAGACTGTAAAAAGCTTTTCTGGTGGGCAAAGGGCAATAGCTTTAATGATAGACAATCACGAAGGAGCTTGGCCACAAGGAGGATTAAATGATGCAGATTTAGTATATGAAATTATTGTAGAAGGTGGAGAAACGCGCCTAATGGCTGTATTTAAAGGAAAAAAATTGGAAAAAATTGGACCTGTTAGAAGTGCAAGACATTATTTTATTGACTATGCATTAGAAAATGATGCTATTTATACACATTTTGGATGGAGTCCTCAAGCAGAATCAGACATTAAAAAATACAGTGTTAATAATATTAATGGAATAACAGAAAGCTCAGGCTCATTTTGGAGAACAACAGATAAATATGTACCACATAATGTAGCCACAAGTACAGAAAAAATCTTAGAAATTGCAGAAAGAAAAGGTTATAGAACAACATCTAATAAAGAAAGTGTATTAAATTATGTAACAGATGAAGTAAACTTAGAAAATGGTACACAAATTACAGGAGTTACTATTCCATATTCTTATATTCAAGATGTATATTATGAATATGACAAAACAAATAAAGTTTTTATTAGATATGCTAGAGGAGAAAAACAAGTAGATTGGAATACACAAGAGCCGGTTACTACTAAAAATATTATTATTACATTTGCACAAAATTATAGTTTAAATGATGCTGAAAGCAAAGGCAGACAGGGACTAAAAAATATTGGAACATTAGATGGATATTACATTACAAATGGAAAATATATTCCAATTAAATGCGAAAAAACAGATAGAACTTCTCAAACAATATATAAAGATTTAGAAGGAAACGAAATAGAAGTAAATGATGGCAATACTTTTATTCAAATATGTCCATTAAATGCAGATGTAGAATTTGAAGAAGTAGTAGAAGAAATACCAACAAATACTATTGAAGAAAACAATGTGCAATAAACATTTTATAAAAATATATAAAAAAATTAATGTTTACCGACTAATCTTTACAAAAATAGTATAACAAAAATGCTAAAATAACAATGGAGTTAAAATGGAAAATTTTAAATCAGGATTTGTATCAATAATAGGTAGAACTAATGTAGGAAAATCAACCTTACTAAATGCTCTTGCAAAACAAAAAGTTGCAATTACAACAAATAAGCCACAGACAACTAGAACAGCAATTAAAGCAATACTAAATAGACCTAATTCTCAAATTATTTTTGTTGATACACCAGGAATTCATAAACCAAAAAATAAGCTAGGGAATATTTTAGTTAAAACAGCCTTTAACACGAGCAAAGAAGTAGATTTAGTCCTTTTTGTAATAGAAGCTAATAGTTCAGAAATCCGAAAAGGAGATTTATTTATTCTAGAAAAACTAAAAGAAGAAAAAGTAAAAACCATATTAGTAATAAATAAAATTGACCTAATAAAAAAAGAAGCATTATTAAAAGTAATTGAAAACTATATAAAAGAATATCAGTTTGAAGCTGTTGTACCAATTTGTGCTAATACAACACAAGGCTTAGAAGAACTACTAATTGAAATAGAAAATCAACTACCAAAAGGCCCTAAATACTATGACGAAGAAGAGTATACAGACCAAACATCAAGACAATTAGCAGAAGAAGTTATTAGAGAAAAAGCTTTAAAGTTACTTAATGATGAAGTACCACATGGAATTTACATTGAAATAGAAAAAATGAATTTTAAAAAAACAATATGCCATATAGATGCAGTTATTTATTGTACTAAAAATTCACATAAAGGAATTATCATAGGCAAAGATGGAAACATGCTAAAAAAAATAGGTACTTATGCTAGACAAGATTTAGAAAATATATTAAAAATAAAAGTAAACTTACAGATTTGGGTAAAAGTAAATAAAGACTGGCAAAATAGTGAAAAAATAATTAAAAGATTCAATACAACAAATGAAAAATGAATAAAAAAACTTTTTTTACAAAAGATAAAATTAAAGTTTCTTAACTTTTAATTTTAATAAAGAGGTGAGACTTATGATAAAAAAGATGGCATGGAATACTTTTAAAATTACTGGTGACATTAATACTTTTTTAGAATTAATTGAAGTAGAAAATTTAGAAAAGAATTTAAAAGGAATGAACAATGGGAACAATAAAAACGAAAGGAATTATAATTGCTGAAAATAATTCAGGAGATTTTGATAAAATGCTTACTATTTTAACACCAGGTATGCGGAAAAATTGGATGCCTAGCCAAAGGAGCTCGCAGACCAAAGAGCTTATTAATGGCAGGTAGCCAATTTTTGTGTTTTGGAGACTATATGTTATTTAAAAGTAGTAGCACATATACTATGAACTCTTGCGAGATAATAGAACTTTTTTATAATATACGAATAGATATTGACAAGCTAACAATAGCTTCTAATCTAAATAAAATAATATTAGATGTAACAACAGAAAACCAAAATTCTTATAGAATTTTACAATTATATTTAAACACACTATATGTTTTATCTGAAATGGAATTCAATAAAGATTTACTTATTGCTACCTTTAAATTAAGATTACTTTCTTTACTAGGATTTGCACCAAACATAAATAGATGTGTTAGTTGCCATAATGAAGATAATTTAATTTATTTTAGCATTAAAGATAATGGCTTTAAATGCAATACCTGTGGGAAAGCAGATAAAAGTACAATAAGCATTTTACCGGAAACAAAAGATTCTATAAAATATATTCTAACATGTAATGCAAAAAAAATATATTCTTTTCAAACAACACAAGAAGCTATAAAAGAACTAGAACTAATAGCAAAATTATATTTAAATGAAAAATTAGAAAAAGAATATATGTAAAAAATAAGAAAGTAAAGAAATTATTAAAAAAATTTGAAATTTTTTCTAAATTGCTATATAATAAATTTATACTAAAATACAAACTAGAGAGGAGAGATATTTATGATTATAAAAATCACAGGTAGAGAGGTTAAAGCAACAGAAGCAATTAAAGATTATCTAGAAAAGAAACTAGAAAGAGTACAAAAATATTTTGAAGAAGAATTAAGTGTAAACCTTACAATTAAGGTTGAAGGAGCAGAACAAATTGCAGAAATTAGTGTGGTTGTAAATAGCCAAATGTTCAGAGCAGTAACAGCAGACAAGGACCTATATGCATCAATGGATAAAGACATTGACATACTAGAAGGACAAATTAGAAAATGGAAAACAAAAAGGGAAAAACAAAATAAGGAAGACTCTATTAAACAACAAAATGCAAATTTAGCAGAAAGGGAACCAGTAATAGAAAACGAAATTATTAAAACAATTTATTATGAAATAAAACCAATGCATCCAGAAGATGCAAAACTAAAATTACAAGAAAAACCATCAAATAAATTTTTAACATTTATTAACATAGAAACTAATAAAGTAAATGTTATATATTTATTAAAAGACGGAAAAAACTATGGATTGGTTGAACCAGAAGCATAACAAAAAATAAGTACTTAGCAAAGATATGCTAAGTACTTATTTTTTTTGTTATTTATTAAATAACTATCTACCAATCATTTGATTTTCAGCTTGTTGGATCATTTTTCTTACCATGTTACCACCAATTCTACCAGCATCTTTAGCTGATATATCTCCATTGTAACCATTTTTTAAATTTACACCAACTTCACTAGCTACTTCATATTTGAATTTATCTAAAGAGTCCATAGCTTCTGGAACTAATTTTCTGTTGCTGTTGTTTGAGTTTGCCATTATATTTTCACCTCCTAGAAAGTCGTAATATTGATACCATACGAAAAAACATAAATTGTTTTTTCTAGTAATAGAATGTGCAAAAGTAAAAAAAATAAACTAGAAATTTTTGCTAAAAAATTGACAAACAGTAAGATAAATGATATTGTGAACAAAGAATAGTATGGAGGAAAGTATTTATGTATAAATTAATTGCAATTGATTTAGATGGAACACTTTTGAATTCCTATGGAGAAATTTCAAAACAGGACAAACAATATATAGAACATTTAATAAAAGAAGGCATAAAAATAGTCTTAACATCTGGAAGAACAAATAGTGCAATGGAGAATTTTGCAGAAGAACTAGGAACAAAAGAATACATGATATGTGGAAATGGAGCTAATATTTATGATTTGCAAAATAAAAAAAATATATACAACAAATATTTATCAAAAGAAAAAATTTTACAAATATCAAATATAGCAGAACAAAATAGCATTTATTATAATATTTATACAGAAAATACTATTATTACTAAAAGCTTAAATTATAATACTTTATTCTATTATAGCGAAAACAATAAAAAGCCAGATTCTAAAAAAACAAATATTGAAATTGTAGAAAGCATACCTAAATATATTAAAAATTTAAACATTCAAAATTTTTTGAAAGTAACAGTTTGTGACGAAGAACCATCAATTTTTAATAGAATTATGCAGAAGCTAAAACAAATAAAAGGAGTAGATATTTTAGATGTTTCGCATATGGCAAGAAAAATAATTCAGTACGAAATGGGAGAAAAAGAAATACAATATTATTATACAGAAATATCAAATAAAAATGTAAACAAATGGAGTGCAATTCAATTTTTAATAAAAAAACTTTCTATTTTACCAGAAGAAATAATTGCTATAGGAGATAATATAAACGATATAAATATGATTAAAAATGCTGGAATAGGAATTGCAATGGGAAATAGTGACCCAATTGTAAAACAATATGCAAATTTTATAACAGATGATAATAATTCTGATGGGGTATCGAAAGCATTAAAAAAATTTTTAAAATGAGTATATAAAAAATTAATACAGACGTAATATTACAATAATATTACGTCTGTATTAATTTTTTGTTACAAAGTAAAATTTTGTTGTTTTAACTTTTAAAATGTTGTACAATTAAATAAATAGTGATATTTTGTAAAATCTATTTACATCAGATAAAGGGAGGAATTTAAATGGCAACAAATCCAATGCAAAGAAAGGCAAGAAATTCATTTTTACTAGGCTTTATGGTAATGCTAATTATAGCAGCTATTATTATAGCTTTTTTAATAATGCAGATTATAAATTTTAAACAAGCTGAACAAGAAAAACAAGCAAATTCAAGGCTAGTTCAAGTATTAACAAGGGATATTAAATCTGGAGAAACTATAACAACAGCGGATTTAACAACAATAGAAGTAGAAAACATGGCTTCACCAACAGACTATAATATTACAGTTACAGGAGAAACAATTGCAAAAATAGATTTAAAAGCAGGAACTATTTTAGGAAGTTCTATGATAACTGAAACATCAGAAACTGTAACAGCAGATTTAAGATTACAAGAATATAATATGTTAGCTCTACCTGTAAGAATAGAGGCAGGAGATTATATTGACATAAGATTTACTATGCCATCTGGAACAGATTATATAGTTATTTCTAAAAAAAGAGTAGTTGATATTAGCGAAAATACAATATGGCTACAATTAACAGAAGATGAAATATTAACAATGAGTAATGCTATTTATGAAGCATATATGATGCCAACTTCAAAGCTATATGTAAATTTATATGTTGAACCTGGTATTCAAGCAAATGCAACACCAACATATTTACCAAATCAATCTGTAATTAATTTAATTAATAGTAACCCAAATGTTTTGGCAACAGCAAAAAGAGCACTAGAGGACAAACTAAATAGGTACACAAGCCAAAGAAATGATGTAATTCAAAATGAATTAAACGATCATCAAGCAGATGCAAATTCTAATGTTGAAGCAAAGATACAAGAGGAAAATGAAAAAAGACAACAAGAAAGATTAGAATATTTAGAAGGATTGTCTGGAACTGTTAGCCCATAAACTAGAACTAATCTTTGAAAATTCATAGGAGGAATAAATGAAAAAAATTGGATTTATAGGAGCATATGACAAAACAGACATGCTATTACATATTGCTAAAATATTAACAGCACTTGGAATAAAAACAGTTGTTATAGATTCTACGATTAACCAAAAAGCAAAATATGTTGTTCCTGTTATTAACCCTACTACTAGCTATATAACAGAATTTGAAGAATTTGATGTAGCAGTTGGATTTAAAAATTTTGATGCAATGGAGCAATACTTGGGGCTAGGAGAGACAGAAGAATTAGAATATGATATTGCATTAATCGATACAGATTCTAGCAATGTGTTTAGCGCATTTAGAATGGAAGATGCTTATATAAACTACTTTGTTACTTCTTTTGATCTTTTTTCACTAAAAAAAGGATTAGAAATATTAAGCGGATTAAGAGAAGAAATAAAAATGACCAAAGTACTATTTTCAAAATATATGACAAATGAAGAAGATGACTATCTTAACTATTTATCAAAGGAATATAAAATAACATGGAGTGACATTAAAATATATTTTCCATTTGAAATTGGGGATAAGAGCGCTATTATAGAAAATCAAAGAGTTTCTAAAATAAAATTCAGAAATCTAAGTAGCCAATATAAAGAAAGCATTTTGTTTATGGTAGAACAAATTATTGGAAATATTAGTACAAACGAACTAAGGAAAATCATGAAAAGTATAGAAAAAGGAGTATAAGAATGTCAGTTATAACTTTTTGGAGCAACGGAAAAGAAGAAACAGCTAAAACCTTATCACTTTCAGCCATTGCCACTTATATGGCAATGGAACACAATGCAAGAATTTTAGTATTATCTACAAATTTTAAAGATACTACTTTAGAAGCTTGCTTTTGGGAAACTGGTAAAATTCGGTGAGGAAAAAATGACAGGACTAGACAATGGAATAGAAGGGTTAGCTAAAGCAATAATTAGTAATAAAGCTTCACCTGAAATTATTACAAACTATACTAAAATTATTTTTAAAAATAGACTAGAAGTATTACCTGGAATAAAAAGCGAAGACTATGAAGACTATAAAAGATTAAAACCAGTTTATGCAGATATTATAAGAGCGGCAAATCAATATTATGACCTAATATTTGTAGATGTAAATAAAGGTTTAGATGATGAAACAACAAACGAAATTCTAAGATTATCTGATTTAATTATGGTAAATATAACACAAAGATTAAGACTAATTAATGACTACATTGAATTAAAAAAAGATGGATTTTTAAAACAAAGAAAAAATACATTATTACTTGTTGGAAGATATGACAGATATTCAAAATACAATAGCAAAAACATAGCAAGATACATAGGAGAAAAAGAAGTTTATACAGTACCATATAGCACATTATTTTTTGAAGCAGCTAATGAAGGAAAAGTTGCAGACTTTTTCTTAAGATTTAGAAAAATAGATGAAAACGATAGAAATGCTATTTTTATTAGTGAAATTAAAAAAGTTTCTAGTAAGATTTTATACAAATTACAAGAACTAAAAATGAGCATATAGTAACAGGAGAGGAGAACCCTAAGATATGGATATTATGAATGTAATACTCATGATAGTAGTATTAATTATATCAGCGGGATTAGTTTTATATTTCCTAAACAAAAAGAAAAACCAAGAAGTAGAAGAAATTGTTGAACTAGACGACAAAACATACACATTAGAAAAGATGACAGATTACGTTAAAAGAAGATTAGACGAAATTACAAAAATAAACCTATACGATATTGGTCTTTCTGAAGAGGAATTAAAAAGAAGAAAAAATAAAAAATATGAACTAAAAAGAGCGTTAAAAGGCTGTACATATGGAGATGTTAATGACAAGAAATATGTAAAGGAACTAATCTACGATTTATTAGAAAAAGAATATGGTGTTGATGAAACAAACATATCAAGAGCTATTCCTTTTGATATACCATCATTATTGACTCCGGCAGATAAATTCGATATATTGCTTTACCGCTATCAACAAGACTTTGGATATGAAGCACTAACAGAATTAATTAGAAAATATGATTTAGCAGTTTTAAAATATATTTCTGGGGAAGCAAAACCTTGCTATGTAATTACAAAAGAAGAAATAAACCATATTTATGAAGAAGAAAAAATTCTATTAGGCTTTTCAGATAAATTAAAAATTGTAGTTCAGAGAATATACCAACACTATAAAGGCTATAGTAGTATTGATGAAATAAGAGATATGAACATAGATGGCGTGTCTGGAGGTGTATCTGGATTACCAGAAAGTTTTTTAAGTCAAGTAGCACAGACCGATAGTGATTATTTAGGACAAGTATTAGAGCACAAAGTACCAAGAGCATGTGATAGCATTTGGATTTTCTTCCAAGGTAAATCTATTCGATTAGATTTTTTATCTTTTGGAACAGAAAGCGAATTAAAAAGAGTATGTCAAAATATATATAAATACAATAATCCAGGACAGTTATCAGATACAAATGGATATAAAATAAATGAAATGAAAGATGGTTCTCGTGTTGTAGTAGTAAGACCAAGCTTTTCAGAAACTTGGGCATTTTTTGTAAGAAAGTTTGATGTTAAGAGGGCAACACTAGAACAATTAATTGATTTACCTGGTAGCGAAAAAGCTATTAATCTAATAAAATTTTTAGTAAAGGGAGCAAGAATTATTGCTGTAACAGGTGAACAAGGCTGTGGAAAAACTACTATGTTAATGGCAATGATTGAAAACATTTATGAAACCATGAACATAAGGGTTCAAGAAACAGCATTTGAACTTCATTTAAGAAAAATATACCCAACCAGAAATATTTTAACATTCCGAGAAACAGACACAATTTCGGGACAAGAAGGACTAGATGTTCAAAAGAAAACAGATGGTTCTGTAAATATTATTCGGAGAGGTTGCAACAGACCCCGTAGCATCTTGGATGATACAAGCTGCCCAAGTAGCATCAAAATTTACATTATTTACACACCATGCTAAAACATTTCCTAACTTAGTAACAGCATTAAGAAACTCTATGTTAAGAACAGGAGTATTTACAAACGAAAAAACAGCAGAAGAGCAAGTAGTACAAGTATTAAACTTTAATGTTCACTTAGTGAAAGACTTTAAAGGAAGAAGATATATTGAGAGAATTACAGAATGTATACCAGTAGAAGAAAAAAATGAATATACCTTTGACCACAGAAAAGAAAAAACACTAGAGGGAAAAATTGAAAAATTTATGGACAATGCCACACATTACTTTACTAAAACTACAAATAAGGAATTGTATCAATATAGAAATATTCTAGAATTTATTGATGGACAATATGTAATTACTAATAAAATTACAGACTACAACATTAACGAAATGAGAAACAATATGGATGATGTAGATGTAGAAGAATTTGATAAATTCGTAGAAGAAAACTGGGGAAAACAAAAAATAAAATCAAATAGAATTATAGAAGAAGTACAAACAACAACTAAAAGAGGAAGAAAAAAGAAAGAATAAAAAAATGGAGGTGTAACTTACATGTCAGAACAAGGAATTATATATTTAATGATGGTAGCAGGTGGGCTGTTTTTGGCAGTAGTAGTTGCATATCTCATTATTAACAAAAATGCTAATAAAAAAGAAAATAGATATATTAGACAATTAAGAGAAGGTACATCTGAAAAGAAATTTTCAACAGATATTTTATATCAGAAATTATATATTATATTTTTAAAAATACCTGTTATAAAACGATATACAAAAAAACTAAGAAGAAGAATTGAAATAATAAATATAGATGATGAATACTTAACTAGAAAACAAACAGCTAAAATTATATTTAGAGCCTTATTAATAATTATTCCATTTACTCTTTTAATTATTTTAATTACAAGTAATGACATATTACTATTGAGTATTTTATTACTATTTGAGGTTTTATTAATAGAAACCATTATAGAGGGACTAGTGGACAAAGTTGAAAACAAACTACTAAGACAACAACTAAACTTTTTTACTTCAATGAGACATGCATACCATGAATATAACATGGTAGAAGAAGCTATTTATGAAGTTGCCCAAAATGATGAACTAGAAGTTAGTAGGCAAGCAGAAAAAATTTATGAAATATTAATTTCTGATGACCCAGAATCAGAATTAGAAAAATATTATGACATTGCTCCTAACAGCTATTTAAAAGAATTTGCAGGAATTTCCTATTTAACAAAAGAATTTGGAGATAGAACTGTTGATAAAGGCTCTTTATATTTAAAAAATGTTAATAATATTACACAAGAAATGCAATTAGAAATTTTAAAAAGAGATAAATTGGATTATGTATTTCAAAGCTTATCTGTTATTGCAGCAGTACCAGTTTTAGCATTAGGTATGATTAAATCATGGGCAACATCTCAATTTTCTTTTACAGATAGTTTTTATAATGGAAAAGGAGGTTTAATTGTCCAAGTACTAATTATTCTTATTACATTTATTTGCTATGTTTTAATTAGAAAACTAAAGGATAATGGAACTCGGTAAATCAACACGGAAATGCACAGAACCCATGGCAACAAAAAATATATAATACTTATATAGGTAAAAAAATAATTGACATTTTTTTACCAAAACAAGGAACAAAAGAAGACATAAAAATAAGAAACTTGTTAAAAGAATCAGCATCAAAACAAAAAATACAATGGCTATATATTAATAGAATACTTTTATGTATAATTACTTTTTTAGTATCATTAGTATTTTTTAATCAGCTACATAAAATAGCTGTGGACTACATATATACAACTCCAACAACAGAAAACAACATTTTAGGTGAGATGAGTAGTTCTGACGAAAGAAAAGCAATGGAACTAACAGAACAAGACAATTACTTTTTAGATAGATTTAGAAACTCTGTAGGAATTACAGAAGCACAATTGTCACGAGCTATTGCAAATTCTAGTTACTATGAAGAGGCAACAGAAGAAGAAATAGAAATAGCAACCCAAAGAATATATGAAAAATTACAAGTAATACAAGCAGAAAATATGCAGTGGTTTGAACTATTACTAGCAATTTTATTTTCTGTTATTGCGTACCAAACCCCAGTATGGATATTAATGTTCCAAAAAAAGATGAGAGCATTAGAAATGGAAAATGAAGTAATGCAATTTCAAACAATTATTTTAATGCTAATGAAAATAGAAAGAATGAATGTTGAAATAATATTAGAATGGTTAGAAAGATATTCTAATATATTTAAAGAGCCAATTACAAAATGTGTAAACAATTTTGAAAGTGGTGGTTGGGAAGCTTTAGAAGAATTAAAAGAAGATGTATCTTATGTACCTTTTATTCGTATTATTAAAAGTATGCAAGCAGCTGTTGAAAAGATACCAATTCAAGACGCATTTGATGAATTAGACACAGAAAGAGCTTATTACCAAGAAAAAAGAAAAGAATCAAATGATAGACTAATTTCTAAAAAAGGTATTATAGGAAAAGCAATAGGATTTACACCAATGGTTTGTATGTTTGTTGGATATTTAATTGTACCTTTAGTAGTAATAGGATTATTAAATATGACAAATGCATTTTCAACGATGTCTAGCATGATGTAACAAAACTTGAAGGGAGATAATAATGGATAATGCAGCAAAAGCATTAGTAATAGCAGGAGGAATTTTAATAGCAATTTTGATTATTTCACTTGGTGTTTATATTTGGAGGTTAAGTGGTAACTTTATTAACCAAGGAGAAGAAGAAAGAGAACTAGAAAGAATTAAAGCATTTAACCAAGAATATGAGTCTTATCAAAGACAAGCATTAAGAGGAACGGATATTATTTCTGTAATTAATAAAATAAGAAATAATAATATCAAAAATTCTGGAACAGAAGAGCTTCAAATTAGTTGGGAAATAAACCTAAAACAAGACTTAACAGACTCAAATAACCAAATCCTTTTAAAAAAAGGACAACATACAGAAGAAACATCTGGAAATATAATTACAGCTATTATTGCAGATGAAAATGCAGTAAAAAATTTTAAAACATTATATTTTAGATGCTCAAATTTACTATATAATGAAAAAACAGGTAAAGTAAATAAAATTGTTTTTCAAGAATATTTATCTAGTGAAATATTTAACTAATAATGCGGACAAAAAATCTATCTTTATAAATAAAAAGGGGGGTGACAATTTAAAAAATGGAAAATGCATCAAAAGCATTAATTATAGCAGGTGGAATTTTAATTGCAATATTAATTATTTCATTGGGAGTATACATATTTAACAATGCTTCTATATTATCTAGTAGCTATTCTGATAAATTGTCACAAGATGAACTAAACAAACTAAATAATAAATTTTTAATTTATGCAAAAGATTTAACACCACAAGAAATGGTAAGCATAATTAACTTAGTAAAAGAAAACAATACAAAAAATGTAGGGGTTGATGAAAACCAAATACAAGTAATTATAGATAACAAAATAATAGATACTCTTAATGTAAGCCAAGACTGGAAAGCAGTTATTATGGAGCAAGCGGGAGTAGATAATGACCCCAAATACAAGTTTATATCTGTAGAATATAACGATAATAATGGAAGAATTAGTAAAATGTCGTGGAGAAGTACAGGAGGAGCGTTACCAATAGATGAAGAAATAGCAACAACTTGCTACCACGTATGGACTGAATGGAGTTATTTAGATGACACAAATCATCAAAGAACATGTAGAAAATGCCAGCAAATTCAAACACAACTTCACCCATGGAAGGACTATACAGATAATGGCAACACACATAAAAAAACATGTTCAATATGTGCTTCAACAAGAGATGAGCCACATGATTATACAGCATATAGGGACAATGGAAATGGAACACACTCTAGGAATTGCCAAAAATGTTCTAATGTTGAAACTAAAGCACATGAATGGGGAAACTGGATAACAATAAATGGCCAAACACACAAAAGAACATGCCAAAGATGTTTTAGCGAAGAACGCGGAAACCATGTATGGAAAGATTGGCAAATTATAAGGGCAGGAACATGCGTTATGAACGAAATACAAGAAAGACTATGTTCATTATGTAGCCAAAATGAAAGAAAAAATGTAGCAAGACCAGATGCACATAAATGGGTAGCAGCTACTTGTACAATTCCACAAACATGCTCTTATTGTAGAAAAACAACAGGAAATCCTTTAGGACATTCAATGGGAAATTGGTATACAGCAAGGGGTGCAACATGTACTAGTTCAGGAACAAATAGAAGAGATTGTACAAGGAACTGTGGATATTACGAAACTGGTACTATTGGAGCTTTAGGACATTCAATGGGAAGCTGGAGAACAGCAGTAAGGGCAACATGTACAAGAAATGGAAGAAGAACGAGAAGCTGTAGCAGATGTGGCTATACTGAATCACAAACAATAGGAAAAACTGGTCATAGCTGGACATATTTATCCTACCGGAAGTGTAGTTAGAAAACGTTGCAGGAACTGTGGACTATCAGAAATTGCTTATTAAAGTGGAGTAAATGAATAATGAAAGAAAAAAAAGGTATAAGTTTAATAATTTTAATTATAACAATTGCAATTATGTCAATACTTGCAATTTCAGTAGGTTATTTTAACAATATAGTAGAAAATTCTGAATTCCAGTTAATATTTACAAATATGAAGTTAATACAAACTAAAGTAAAAGTAATTAGTGAAAAAACAAATTTTGATGGTGATAAAACAAGATTTATTGGAGAAAAATTAAAAGATGTACCAAACAAATACGAAATAGCAGGAGAAGCATTAACAGAAGAAGAACTAGAAGATGAAAACTTTTATATTTATAATCAAGAAATACTAAACAATATTGGTTTAGAAGGAATAAAACTAAAAGATGATGAAATATATATTGTAAACTATAACACATTAGATATTATATACCCTAAAGGATGTGTTGACTTCAATGGACAAGTAAAAAGAAGACTATCAGAAATAACCATAAACAATTAATAACTATATATAAAAAAGTAATAGAAAATAGTTGCATATTGTAAAAAAAACAATTATAATAAAAGAAAGGGTTACAATAATGAAAAAAGTATTAATAATTGGACTAGCAATATTTATTATTGTAATAGCAATTTTATGTATTTACTTAATGAATGTTCAAGCACAAAATAAACAATTACAACAAATAAATGTACAATATGAACAATACATTCGGAAACGAAATTTATGGAACAGATTTAGCAACTTTAATAAACAAAGCAGTTGATAATAACGAAAAATATAAAGTTTTAAAAGATGAAAACGGAAAATACATTCCAGACGATAAATTTAGTATAAAAATTACTATCCAAATGTTAGCTAATGATTTAACATACGACATGGAAACCATTTTTAACAATGACGTAGAGCGTTTTATAGAATTATTTAATTCTAGCAGGTTTCAATCAGACATTGTTCAATATCATAAACTAACAGGTAGAATTAGCAATATTCACTTTATACAAACTAAAGAATAGTCATTAAATTTTGATTCTATAAAGAATCAACAAAATAAAAAATAATACTAAGGAGGATATTTAATTATGGAGAATGCTTCAAAAGCCCTAATTATAGCAGGAGCTATACTAATTTCAATTTTACTAATAGGAATAGGAATGATGATTTACAATTCAGCTATCAAACCTGTTACTGATGCTGGTGATAGAATGGATGAAATGTCAAAAAATATGTTTAATGGTAAATTTGAAAATTACGAAGGAAGCCAAAGAGGATCTAATATAAAAACTCTAATTTCAACTGTTATTACTAGTAATGCACAAAATGAAGATGGTCTTGTGGTAACAGTAAATGAAAAAAGTTCATCAGCAGATTTATCAGCATTACGTTCAGCAATTGTAGATGGAAAAACCTATACAGTAAAAATTGAATATGGTAATAATGGACTTGTGTCAAAAATAACATATAAATAACTTTCAATTTTAGGAGGCAATTATGGAAAATATGGTGGATGCTTTAAAAACAGCTTTTGCAGTAATTGTATTTGTAATAGCTATTACAATTGCATTTACTGTGTTTTCACAAGCCCAAGCAACTTCTGAATTTATAATGCAACTAACAGATAACACTAACTTTGAAGAATACTTAGAAGAAAGCGAGGGTAAAACTAAAATAGTAGGAATAGAAACAATTTTACCTTTAGTTGCAAGATACATTGACTATAATGAAAACTATAGTGTAGAAATAAAAAAGGAAAATGGAGAAACAATTGTAGTATTTGACATACTAGAAGACCAAGAGGCTAATAGAACACCCTTACAAAGTAGACAAAGACTAGAAGAAGAAATGAAAAAACTAGTAGAAAAATACCAGGATAGAACATTTCTAGAGACATATAGTGAAGAACTATATAGAGGAGATGTATACGAAACAGAAACAGGAGAAACATTTGAAGCTGTTAATACAAATACTAAAATAAGAATAACATACCAACTAATAAATTAAAAGGAGGATTAGAAGATGAGTGAAACATTAATAACAGTAATTGCAATATTTTTAGCAGCAACATTGATGTTTGTATTTCCAATGATGGCGTTATCTGAAAGAACAGATGATGTAGCAAGCCTAAGCGTGCAATCAGCCACAAGCGAATTTGTAGATAATGTAAGAGCAGCTCGGAGTAGTTACACAAAGTGCATATAGTGACTATTTGCAAACACTAAATGCTACAGGAAATACATTTGATGTAGAAGTAGAATTAAAAATACTAGATGAAAATTTAAGTAGTAAAGTAGGTCAAGCATCTTCTAGTAAAATTGGTGAAAACGTATACTATTCTGTGTATACTTCTCAAATGGAAGACATACTCAATTCAAAAGGAAAATACATTTTAAAAGAAGGAGATATTATTTCTGTAACAGCAAAAAATACAAATACAACAATTTCCCAAATGCTAAAGAATTTTTTCTATGCTGTAACAGGAAATACATCTTATCAAATTGCAGGTCAAGACTCGGCAATGGTTACTGCTAATGGTAAATAAGAAATATATAAAATAACATAAATGGGGGCGTAACAAAAACGCTCTTTTTTATCTAATTAAGAATAAAAATACTAACTAAAAATAAAATTTTGCTATTTATTTAAATGGAGGCAAAAATGAAACTACAAAATTTAACTATTATATTTATAATTATCATTATGCCAATTATATTGGTTTTGTCTGCTTACAATAATATGCAAATTGATACAATTAAATTACAAGCATACTATGATGCCAAACTAACAGAAGCAGTATATGATGCAGTTAAAGCTTATAATATTAATACAAGAAATAATGCTTTTTCTATTCACGAAGCTTCTAGCAAAAGAGATATTGAAGCTTCAAACCAAGCATTTATAACAAGCCTAACAACTGCCTTAGGAATAGGTGGATATGGAGAAAATTATGTAAAACCATATATTCCTGCACTTATTTATACACTATATGATGGATTTTATATATACTCACCAACCTATAATGAAAAAACAAGTGAATATGATCATATGTTAAAACCATATATTACATATTCAGCTAGGTATAAAAAAGGAACTACAGATATTGTTGTAAGCTATACATTAGACAATTATATAACAATTATTGGAACAGTTGGTGGTGAATATGTTAATCGTTCAGGCTATTTAATAGAAGATGAAACATTAACTACAGAAGAAAGTCTAAAAGAAAACTTATTAATAGATGGTAGATTAGAAGAATATAATTATGTTTATACTGGAGGAGAAAAAAGATATTATGAACCAATATTAGATAAATGGTTTGTATATAGGAAAGGACAAAAAGTATATACAGGAGAAGATTTAGACCTTTTAGATACAAACGCAAACCAGTATGAATCTAGTGCAAGAGAATTTACAAATTGGGTAAAGGAAAAATTATATAATATAACAATACAAGATATTATAATTGCTGGAAAAGATTATACAGAAATTGCAAATAAATATGGAATACACACAGGAAGCACAAAACCAATTTTTATATTTGATGCACAAGACAATAGGTTCGAAGATGAATATTCTATTTTTAGTATGCATAAAAGAGATGTAATTAAAGTTATTATTCAAGAGGAACTAAGAACATCTATTGCAAATTACAATAGACATTCAACTGCACTTAATATTGACTACAATTTTAAAGTGCCTATTCTAACAGATGAAGAGTGGGAGAGAATTGCAACAAACATTTCTGTTACAGCATTTATGCAAGGACTTCCAACAGGATTTAAAATATATAATAATTATGTAACGGTTGCTAACACAGAAAATACAGATTATTCAACAAAAGATAACTTATGTTTTATAAACTTAGATGAGGGAAATGCACAATATCATATGATTGATTGCCCACGCTTAACTGGAACAAATATAGTTGGATATAGAAAAGTGGATTTTGAAGCTAGTTCATTAGAAATATCAAACGAAGAAATGCTATATTACTATAAACATACAAATTTACCTTGCTATAATTGCATCGTAAACCGTAACTATGACAAAGAAACAAATTTAACAGATACAAAAATACAAGCATTAAATAATGCTCTAGCAAGAGAAAGAAATATGTTACATTATTAATAAAATAAGGATTTAAAAAATGAAAATTTTAATAAAAAATGCTAATTTAATTTCAATGTCTAATAAAATGGACAAAATATTATTTAATATAGATATTTTAATAAAAGATAATAAAATAATAAAAATTGAAAAAGATATAACAGAAAAAGTAGATAAAGAAATTGAAGCTACACGGAAAAGTAGTAATGCCAGGTTTAATTAATGTTCATACTCATTTGCCAATGAGCATTTTTAGAGATACTCTAGAAGGATACACACTGCAAAATTGGCTAAAGAAAAAAATCTGGCCTGCAGAAGAAAAACTAACTAAAAATGATATATATAATGCAACAATGTTATCGTGTATTGAAGCAATTAAAACGGGAACTACTACTGTACAAGACCACTATTTTAAAACAGAAAGTATTATTAAAGCAGGATTAGATACCGGACTTAGAATGCAAGTAACCAGAGTAATTATGGACACAGACAATGAATTAGAACAAAGGAAAAAAGAATTAGAAGAACTATTTTGCTACCAGAATAAATATTCAAATATAACTATAAATGTAGGAATCCATGGACTATATACAGCATCGAATAAAGCCATAGAGCAAGCAACTGAAATTGCAAAACGAAATAATGTTACAGTTCATATGCATTTTTGCGAAAATACATCAGAAGTAGAAGATATTAAAAAAATGCATAAATTAATGCCAGCAGAATTGCTTATAAAATATTTTTCTGAAACAAAAAATACTTTGGCACATTGTGTAAAACTAACTTCAAAAGAAATAGAAGCTATTAAAGAAACAAATTCTAGTGTAATACATTGTCCTATTAGTAATTTAAAACTAGGCTGCGGAATTGCACCAATTAGCCAGATGCTAAAACATGGAATTAATATTGCATTAGGAACAGATGGACAAGGAAGTGGATGTAATTTAGACATGTTTGAAACTATGAAGTATGCATGTTTACTACAACAAGGATACCAAGAAAATCCAGAAATTATAGATGCATACCAAGTTTTAAAAATGGCGACAATAAATGGCTCAAAAGCAGTTGGACTTGAAGAAAAAATAGGTTGTATAGAAATAGGCAAAACAGCAGATATAATAATTTTAGATTTAGAAAACGAAATAAATCAACCAATTAATGATATTATTTCTAATATAGTGTATAATGTAAAAGGAAATAATGTTAATACTACGATTATTAATGGGAAAATAGTAATGGAGGATAAAAAAATAATTGGAATAAATGAACAACAAATTTTTAAAAACTGCCAAAAAATAGCAAAGAAAATTTTAAAAGATTAAAAATTAGAAAAATGGTTATGATAAATATAGGAGATTTATATGAGCAAATTTATAAAAACAATTATCATAATCATTTTTTTAATTGTATATATTTATATTTGTAATATTGAGTGTATACCATCTAATATAATTTTATTTGAGGGTGAAAAAATCAATTTTAAAACTATTTTAGGACTTTCTATTAAGAAAAAAGATAATAGCACAATTATGCAGACATCGAGCAATATAGACCAAGCTTTAGAGGAAAAGACTGGGAAAATAAATTTAGAATTAAACTTATTTAATTCTATTTCTCTAAAAGATATGACAGTTAATGTAATACCAAAAACTAAAGTAGTACCTATTGGTGGAACAATTGGGCTAAAACTTTATACTAAGGGAATATTAGTTGTTGGAATGAGTGAAATTTCTGGTAAGCAGCCATACCAAAACTCTGGAATAAAAGAAGGAGATACAATTATTTCTGTTAACCAAAAAGAAATTCATTCTACAGCCGAATTAATAGAAGCAATTAATACAAGTAATGGCAAAGATGTAGTAATAGAATATTTAAGCAATGAAGAAGTAAAAACAACAATAATTCAACCTAGCAAGGATAACCAAAATGAATACAAGCTGGGTTTATGGGTAAGAGATGCAGCAGCAGGAGTTGGAACAATTACCTATTATGAACCATCAACACAAAATTTTGCTGCATTAGGTCATGGTATTCAAGATATTGACACAGGAAAATTAATTACTATTTCAAATGGAGAAATTGTAACAGCAGAGATTGCTAGTATTCAAAAAGGAGAAAGAGGAAACCCCGGGGAAATAAAAGGCAATATTAGTTTAGGAAAAGCTGTTGGCCAAATTACAAAAAACACTAATTTTGGTATTTATGGTAAGTTAAATGATATTACATTATTAGATATTAATAATGAAAATGCAATAGAAGTAGCTACACGAGAAGAAATAAAAACAGGGAAGGCAAAAATTATATGCAGTTTAGAAAATAACAAAAAAGAAGAATTTGAAATCGAGATAGAAAAAGTATTTACAAGTAATAACGAGAATAATAAAAGTATGCAAATTAGAGTAACAGATCCAAAATTAATAGAAATAACAGGAGGGATTATACAACGGAATGAGTGGAAGCCCTATTATTCAAAACGGGAAATTTGTTGGTGCTGTAACACATGTATTAGTAAATGATCCAACAGTAGGCTATGGGGTATTTGCAGATATTATGATAAAGCAATCAAGAGAAGTGTAAAAAATTAAATGAGTGCCAATATGCACTCATTTAATTATCATTTTTCCGACTTTATCAATTGTACCAGCACCTAAGGTTAAAATAATGTCATTACTATTTACATTATTGCGAATATAATTTGCAATTTCTTCAAAATCTTTTATATATATTGCTTTATTATTAAATGTATTAATACGATTAACTAAATCTAAAGAGGAAATATTAAATGTATTAGATTCCCTTGCTGCATAAATATCTGTTACAATAATGTGATCAAAATTTAATAAAGCTTTTGCAAAATCATCTAATAGATTTTTAGTTCTGCTATAAGTATGTGGCTGAAAAACAACCCAAGATTGATTGTATTTTTTATTCATCAATGCTTTAGCTGTTGCAACTATTTCTGTAGGATGATGTCCATAATCATCGTAAACATCGCAAGTATTGTATTTTCCAATTAATTCAAACCTTCTATGAGCGCCAGTAAATTTATTTAATGTATTTTTAATTATATTACTTGATATACCATATTCATTACACAAAGCAATTGTAGCCAATGAGTTCAATACATTATGCATACCAGGTACATTTAAAGATATTCTTTCATAAAATTTATTATTTGAATAAACATCAAAAGAAGCGAACCCATCTTTATTAAAAGTAATGTTTGTAGCAAAAAAGTTTGTGTTTTTGTTAGTAATTCCATAAGTAATAACTTTTGATTTTGCATAAGGAATTAAATCCAAACAATTAGAATCATCGCCATTTACTACTAATAGTCCATCTTTAGATAAGATTTTTACATATTTTATAAATGCATTTTTAATATTTTCAAAATTTTTAAAATAATCTAAATGGTCATTGTCAATATTTAAAATAACCTCTGATTTAGGACTAAATTTTAGAAAACTTTCTACATATTCGCAAGCTTCTAATATAAAATATGAACTTTTTCCAACTCTATAATTTCCGCCAATATCGTTTAAAATAGCTCCAACTTGAATTGTTGGGTCAAGACCAGCTTCTAAAAAACATAAAGAAATCATTGAAGTTGTTGTTGTTTTTCCATGTGTGCCAGAAATTCCAATAGTGTCTTTATACACTCTTGTTAAATACCCAACAAAATCGCATCTTTCTACAATAGGAATACCTAAATTTCTAGCTTCAACTAATTCAGGATCATCTAGCTTTGCAGCAGCAGTATATACAACAAGGTCAGCAGTGTTGACATCACTTAAAGAATGATCAGTAGTAACTTTTATACCGTTTTTTATTAGTTTATCTGTAATTTCGGAAGAACACATATCATATCCAGTTACAGTAAACCCCCAATTATGCAAAATTTCGGCAATCCCGCTCATACTAATACCACCAATACCTACCATATGTATATGTTTACAATTATCTAAGTTATTTAATTTAAAAAGATTTTCCTGCATTAATTTACCCCCTTAATTTTAGAGTAACACTCTAACAAAGAAATTATACACAAAAATAAAAAAAAATACAATATTAATTTAATATACTTAGTATATTATTTATTATATTATATAAAAACAGTAACAACTTGTGAATAAAGCTAATAAAAATCTTTTTTCATTAACAAAAAAATAGAAGTTTGCATTTCCAGCAACTGACTTTTTTACTTTAACATAGTAGTACTTG
>USIO01000011.1 GCA_900554815.1 uncultured Clostridium sp. | reverse complement strand
ATATAAAGGTTTATGGGTAACCTTTTAAAAACCTAAATATATTATACAAGGAGGATAATTTGAAATTTATTTTTCCTCAAAATTATACTTTTTCCCATAAGCTTTTGGGATTTATAGATTATTCTACTGCTATTTTAAACGTTTGTTGGCTAGGTTTTTTAATTGTTATTAATAATTTATTTTTTACAAACTTAAATATTAAAATTTTTATTTGTGTGTGTTTATATTTTCCTATTTTACTTTTTAGTATTATTGGTATTAACCATGAAAGTATTATTTATGTATTTATTTATATTTTTCGTTTCTTAAAAAATAGAAAAATTTATTTTTATTACAAAAAATAGTTTCTGTATTGTAACTTTAAAATTAAAATGTTATAATTCTTTTACTTAAATAAGATAAATATTATAATATTTTTTATTTTAAAGGGGATAAAAAAATGAAATTAGAACAAAACGATAAATCTATGCTTTTTTCTACAACAGAATTACCAGATGTTTTTATTAGTGAATATTTATCTAGTGCTAAAGGAGATTATATTAAAGTATATTTATATATGTTGTTTTTATCTAAATATAACAAAGACATTAAAATAACTGATCTTGCAAAAAAATTAGCACTTCCATTTCATATTATTCAAGAAGCTTTAACTTATTGGGAAAAAGAAGGAGTAATTATAAAAAAAGCTACTGGATATATTATTGCAAATTTACAAGAAAAAGAATTGTTAAATTTATATTCTCCAAAACTTTCTTTATCTCCTGAGCAAATTGCTAAGAATTCTGAAAATAAATACCGTGCTTCTGCAATAGAAAATATTAATAATTCTTATTTTCAAGGAATTATGTCTCCTTCTTGGTATAATGATATTGAATTATGGTTTAAAAAATATCAATTTGATGAACAAGTTATGATTGCATTGTTTCGTTATTGTTTTGAGAGATCTGCTTTACATAGAAATTATGTACAAGCTGTTGCAGATTCTTGGAGTAAAAATAACATTAAAACATTTTCGGATTTAGATGTTTATTATCAAAAACAAGAAAATTTAAATAAAATAAAAAAATCTATTTGTAAAAAATTGAGTCTTTCTAGAGCATTAACACAATTTGAGGAAGCCTATATTGAAAAGTGGGTTATTGATTATGGATATTCTTTGCCTATAATTGATATTGCACTAAAAAGAACAACATCTAAAACTAATCCAAGTTTTGATTATTTAGATAAGTTGTTATCAGATTGGAAAGAACATGGATTTAAAACAGAAAATGAAATACAAGAATTTATAAAGAAAATGAAAGAAAAAAATAAATCAGTTAAAGAAATATCGAAAAAAGCTGGTTATCAATCTTATGAACAAAGAAATTATAGTAATTTAGATTCTTTATATGCTAATAATGGATAATATTTTCGGAGGAATAATGAATAATACAAACATGAAATCTTTGCTAACAGAATATGATTATAAACGTAGAGCTGCTATTAGAGATCTTGAAGAACGTAAGGCTTCACTTTATTTATTGTGTCCTGAATTAGAAAATATTGAAAAGGAAATTTCTAATGTTTCTATTCGTAATGGTATTGCTATTTTAAAAGCTTCTTCTGAAGAAAAAGAAAAAATTGCATTACAATTAAAATTAAAACTAGAAAAATTAAAAAATGAAAAATTACTTATTTTAAAAAAACTTGGAAAGTCAGAAGATTATTTAGAACCTTTTTTTGAATGTAAAATATGTAAAGATACAGGTTTTATTTTAGAAAATGGCAAAACTTCTTTATGTGGTTGTTTAAAACAAAAACTTTATAATTTAGAATTTAATAAATCTAATTTAAGCAATTTAGAAAAAGATACTTTTGAAAATTTTAATTTAAATTTGTATTCCTCAGAAATTAATAAGGAGAAATATCATTCTGATATTTCTCCAAAGCAAAATATTTTAATTATTAAAAATATTTGTCAAAATTTTATTAATAATTTTGACAATCCAAACGAAAAGAATTTGCTTTTTACTGGAAATACTGGTCTTGGTAAAACATTTTTGTCTAGTTGCATTGCCAATGAGTTACTAAAAAGTGGAAAAACTGTTCTTTATCAAACTGCTCCTGTTATGTTTGATACAATTATTGATTATAGGTTTAATAAGCAAAATTGTAATTTTAATATTATAGATAATTTATTAAATGTTGATTTATTAGTAATTGATGATTTAGGTACAGAAACTATGAATAATATGAAATTTACAGAGTTATTTAATATTATAAATTCTAGACTTTTAAACCAAAATAATAAAATTACAAAAACAATTATTTCTACTAATTTAAGCCTAAAAAATATTTTCGACACCTATGAAGAACGTATTGTTTCAAGGTTTGTTGGTCATTACCATATTTGTAGATTTTTTGGAGAAGATATAAGGTTTAAACAAAAATAAAACGTACAAAAGTACGTTTTATTTTTTAATCTTCTTCCACTTCTTGTTCAGAAATTTTTTCAATACTAACAACTTTTCCTTCATTTGTTCTCATTAGAGTTACACCTTGTGTGCTTCTACCTAAAACACTAATATCTTTTACATTAATTCTAATTATTGTACCAGTGTCTGTAATTAACATTACATCATCATTTTCATTTACAATTCTAATTCCAACAATATTTCCAGTTTTTGGGGTTATTTTATATGTAATAACTCCTTTTCCTCCTCTAGTTTGTACTCTATATTCTTCTAACTCTGTTCTTTTTCCAAATCCGTTTTCTGTAATAGCAAGTAAGGTTGCTTTACTTCCTGATATAATTGACTCCATTCCAATAACACTGTCATTCTTGTCAATTCTCATTCCAATAACACCTTGAGATACTCTTCCCATTGGTCTTACATCTTTTTCATCAAAAGTAATGCACATTCCTTCTGTAGTAACAAGAACTATATTATCTTGTCCATCGGTTAGCCTTACTCCTATTAATTCATCATTATCTTTTAAGGTAATTGCTTGTAATCCTGTTTTTCTTGCAGAATTATATTCTGTTAATGCTGTCTTTTTTATTAATCCATTTCTTGTTGCAAATAATAAATATTTTCCTTCTGCAAAATTTTGTATTGGTATAATGGCAGATATTCTTTCTCCTGAATCAAGGCTAAGCAGATTAACAATTGCAGTTCCTTTTGCTGTTCTTCCCGCTTCTGGAATTTCATATCCTCTTAGTCGGTATAATTTTCCTTTATTACTAAAGAAAAGAATTGTATCATGTGTAGACATTGTAAAAATGTCTTTAACAAAATCTTCCTCTCTTGTTGCAATTCCAGTAATTCCTTTTCCTCCTCTTTTTTGGCTTTTATATGTATCTATTGGCATTCTTTTTATATAGCCAAAATGAGTTAGAGCTACTACATTTTGTTCTTCCTTAATTAAATCTTCAACATCGATTTCTCCTTCTGAAGCAACAATTTTAGTTTTTCTTTCATCACCAAATTTTTCTTTTATTTCTATAAGTTCTTTTTTTATAATATCAAAAACTAATTTTTCACTTCCTAAAACATCTTTTAAATAAGCAATTAATTTCATTAATTCATTATATTCTTCATCTATTTTTTCTCTTTGTAATCCAGATAAAGTTTTTAATCTCATATCTAAAATTGCTTGTGCTTGTATTTCAGAAAGTTTAAATCTTTCTATTAATCTTTCTTTAGCATCATCATAAGCAGAACGAATAATATTAATTACCTCATCAATATTGTCTAATGCAATTTTTAAACCTTCTAAAATATGTGCTCTTGCTTCTGCTTTTTCTAAATCAAATTTTGTTCTTCTTAATACAACATCTTTTCTATGTTCTATATAATAGTTTAAACATTGCCTTAATGTAAGTATTTTTGGTTCTCCATTAACTAATGCTAACATTATTACACCAAAAGTATCTTGCATTTGAGTATTTTTATATAATTGATTTAAAACAACTTGTGAATTAGCATCTCTTTTTAATTCAATTACAATTCTTACTTTATCGTTTCTATCTGATTCATCTCTTAATTCTGAAATTCCTTCAATCCTTTTTTCTCTAACTAATGATGCAATATTTTCTATTAATTTTGCTTTATTTACTTGGTATGGTAAAGATCTTACAATAATTCTTTGTCTATTTCCACTCATTTCTTCAATTTCTGCTTCTGCTCTTACTATTATTTTTCCTTTACCTGTTGAATATGCTTTTTTTATTCCTTCCCTTCCTAATATAATTCCTTCAGTTGGGAAATCTGGTCCTTTAATAATTTCAATAAGTTGGTCATCTGTAACATTATCTTCTTCTATAATTTTTATAATTCCATTTATTACTTCTGTTAGGTTATGTGGAGGTATGTTTGTTGCCATTCCTACTGCAATTCCAGATGAACCATTAATTAATAAAGTTGGTATTTTTGATGGTAAAACAACAGGTTCTTTTAGTCTATCATCATAATTTGGCATAAAATTAACAGTATTTTTTTCAATATCTACTAGCATTTGTTCTGCAATTTTTGCCATTCTTGCTTCTGTATACCTCATTGCAGCAGCTCCATCGCCATCAATAGATCCAAAGTTTCCATGTCCATCAATTAATGGATATCTTAATGAAAAGTCTTGTGCCATTCTAACCATTGCATCATAAACAGAAGAATCTCCATGTGGATGATATCTTCCTAAAACAGATCCAACTGTGTTAGCACATTTTCTGTATGGTTTATCTGAAGTGATTCCGGTCTTCATACATTGCATATAGTATTCTTCTATGTACAGGTTTTAATCCATCTCTAACATCTGGTAATGCACGTTGAACAATTACACTCATTGCATAGTCAATGTAAGAGGTTCTCATTTCTACTTCAATATCTCTGTTAATAATATTTTCTGCATTTTCTTCCAAAATTATTACCTCTTTTCTTTTTGTATTTCTTTTGTATTATACTAAACCGTAAGAAAATATGCAAGTAAAAAATTTTAATTTTTTATTGTTATACAAGTTTACTAGCTAAATTTTTTTCTATTTCAGTTATATCAAAATTTTGTCCATTATTTTTTATTAGTTGATGTAAGTTTTCAATTTCTCTAGCCTGTTTGATTGTTTGTTCTAATGGTATTATTTTTTTTAGACTTTCTTCTAGTTTTTTATATACTTTTTCCATGTTATTAAAATCCTTTTCTTTATAATATTGTTTCCATTTGTTTGAATATTCATTTATATTATTCATTTCTTCTATTTGATTTGTTAATTCTTTTTCTATATTTTTACTAACATTATCTAACAAAATATTTTTTCCTTGTTTTATTACAGAAATTACATTTTGTGGTAACAAATTATCTTTTTGAACTTTTGATAATATTGTATCTAACAAATCAGAAGTACTATCAATTATTCCTCCCTTTTGTATTGCTGTTTGCATTTGACCTACATCATCAAATTTTCCTGTAAATATTCCTAAAACACTTTTTCCTAAATTAATACCTTCTTTAACAACTGTTTGTATTCCTTCTGCAAGTCCTTGTTTTAGCAAAGTATTTTTTACATTAATTATTCCATCTTCTAAAAAATTTGGTAAAAGAGCTCTTATTCCTATATCAATAGCACTATTTATTACTTGTCCAAATGTTGTTTCTAAAAAATTATTTTGTTCTTTTTCTGTTACTAGTTCTTTTGATGTTTCTATATTATTATCTAAAGTTAAAACATTTTCTTCCATAAAACTCCCCTTTCATTTTATTTTCTTTTTTTAATATTTTTTGAATTATTTCTTTATATTCTTTTTCTATTTTTTTATTTAAAATTATTTTTTTCATATTTTTGTTAATAATTTGATTATATTTTGCATTTAAATTTAATTTTCCTAAAATATAAAAATCTTTAAAAATATTTTCTAATATTTTTTCATCAATAGAATCTTTTCCATATTTATTAAAAATAATTGAGACCTTATTATCATCTATTTGCCATTCTTTTAAATATATTTTTAATAAATTAATAGATTTTTTTATTTCTAATAAATTTGTATCTGTTAAAAAAATAATTTGATTACTTTTTTCTAATAATAATTTTTGATAATCAAAAAAACATTCAGATGAAGTATCAATAAGAATAATAGAATATTCTTTTTTTAATTTTTCTAAAATAATATTTAATTGATTTAAATTTATTTTTTCATTTTCAAATAATAATTTTGTAGCACAAATTAAATCTAAATTTTTATTAATTTTTATTTTAATATTTTTTAAATTAATTTCTTGATTATTTAATTTTATTTTTTTACTTGTTTTTTGAGGTAACATTTTTTTACCAAAAATTGTATGTATATCATTATTTAATATATCAAAATCTATTAATAAAACCTTGTCTTTGCTAGATTTTATGTTTACTGCTAAAAGTGAAGAAACTATACTTTTACCAGATCCGGAAGTCCCTGAAACCGTAAAAATTTTATTTGATACTATATAGTTTTTTTGTTCTTTTTTTCTTACAAATTTATTTATGATTTTGTCAATTTGTTGTTTTATTTTTTTTGTGTTATTTTTTGTTTCTGTTTTATTTTGTAATATTAATTTTTTTATTGTTTCAATTTCTTCTTCAATATTTTTAGAATAATTATTTTCTTTTTCTAATACATAATTAATATCATTTATAGTAAATTTATTATTAATAAAAATATCATTAATATTTTTTTCGTTTAAATATTTTATTTTTTCTTGGTTTTCTTTTTCTAAAATTAAAATTATTTTTATTTTTGAATTTATTTTTTGAATTTTTTCAATTAATTCATTTAAATTATTTTTTCCATATAAAATTTCACTTATAATTAAAAATTGTATATCTTTATCTTTTTCTAAAATTTCAAAAATACCATCTTGATATTGAATATCTGATCCTATTATTTTATATTTATTTAATTTTTTTAATTGCTCATTTAATTTTGGATTATTAATTGCTGTTATTATTTTTTTCATTTTAAAAATTCATTCCTTTCCTTGTATTATTTATATTTATTATTATTCAATTATTTCTTTTTCAAAATCTGCAACTTCTATTTTTAGTAGAATATGTTCATCATTTGCAAAAATTAAATTTTCTCCTTTTTTTAATGATTTTATTTCTATTTTTTCTTTATCAGATAAATTTGTGTATTTTTGTAATAATTGTATATTTTCTTCTTCTAAAGCAAAAAATACTTTTATAGTAGAATTATTTAATATACTTTTTCCATAGTTTCCTTCCTCTAAGCTAAATAAATCATCAACATCTTGTGTTATTGCAACACTACTTCCTCCATATTTTCTAATTGTTTTAAATATTTTATAAATAAAACTTGCTACTTCTTTATTAGAAGTAATTCCTATTAATCTCCATACTTCATCTAAATAAATTATTTTTTTATTTTGTCTATTTATTTTTATTTTGTCCCAAAAAAATTCTGTAAATAAATACATTCCATATTTTAAATTTTCTTCACCTAAATCATATACATCTGCAACAATTAATGAATTATCTAATTTAATATTTGTATATTGATTAAAAAATTTTAATGATCCTTTTACAAATGGAATTAATTTTATTTGCATTTGTTTTGTTTTTTTATCATTTCCTAATACTCTATATAAATCTTCTAAAATTGGCATGTCAGTATTTTCTTTAAAAATTGGTTTAATATTAATTTTTTCTTTTACTTCTTTATATAAACTTCTATCATCAAAAGTAATATTTTTTTCTTCATAAACTCTAATTAATTTTTCTTCTAATAATGCTTTTTCTTCTTCATCTAAATCTCCAAAAATTAATTTAAAAAATCCAATTAATTTACTAATTTTAGTTGCTAAATATCCTTTTCCTTCTTCAGCACTTTCTTCACGAATCTCTAAAATATTAACATATGTATTAGAACTAGGTCCTATTTTTATTAAAGTCCCTTGCAAAAAGTTACAAAGCTTAGTATATTCTCTATCTGGATCTATAATAAATTGTTCTATTTGAAAAAAAGAATATCTTAAAATAAGTATTTTAGTAAAAAAAGATTTTCCTGCTCCGCTTGTTCCAAAAATGCACATATTAGAATTTTTATATTTGTTATTATCAAATCGATCAATAAAAATTAATGAATTATTATAAATATTTGTTCCGATATAAAATACCATTTTCATCAAATATAGAAGAAGAAATAAATGGATATGTAGACAATAGTCCACTTGTTAAAACATTTCTTTTAGATGCATTTTTTATTATATCTGGATTTTCTAATAAAGGTAATGTTGATAAAAATAATTCTTTTTGTCTAAAATTTGCTTTTCTTGTATTTAAACCAATTGCTTGACAAATTCCTTCTACTTTATTTAATGTCATTTCTAAATCCAATAGATTATCAGAAAATAAATTAATATATAAATATAAAAAATACATTTCTTCATTATTAACTTGTAATTCTTTACGAATGTACTTAGCATCTTCATAAGTAAAGCTTGCAATATCAATATCACTACTATTTTCTTTTAATTCTTTTAGATTTGCTACAACATCTCCTATATGATAAGTTAAATCTCTAATTGTTTTATATGTATCTTGTTTCTCATAAAAAATAGATAAATTCATATTAAAATTGCTATCTATTAATGATTTTAATAAAATATCTTGATACTCTCTTAGATAATTTACAACAAAAAAACCTGAATAAAAAATATTATCAATTTCTATATAATATGGATTTGTAATATTAATATAAGATGGAGAAATAAAATCATTATTTTGAAAAATACCTTTTAAGTCATTTTTTTCTTTATTTTTTTCTTTCATAGTAAAAAAACTCCTTTAATTTTAAAAAATATTTAAATATTTTTGTTAAAAAATTTATACAAAATACAAATAATTTCTTTTTTATTTTCTATTTCGTATACTTGGTTTCCACACCTTACTAAACAATCTTTTATTTTAAAATATTTTTCATTTAAATTATTTATTATAATTTTTTCGTTTATTTTACTATTCTTTTTTTCTATTTTTTCTTTTATAATAATAAAGAAATTTTTACATGATGTTTTTTTATCTTGATTTAATTGGTTAATAAAATTAATATAATTTTTTAGTAATTCCTGATGTTTATTTTTAATTTTTTCATTTTCTAATTTTAATTTGGAAATATAATAAGATAAATCTTTTTTATTACTTTGAATTAAAATTTGTAGATTAAAATTACATGTTTTTAAAAAAATTTTGTAGGAATTTAAAATAGATTCTTTTTCTATTTCTGATTTTAAATTAAAATTAATTGGAGAAATTTTAAGAATTTTAATATATGAATAATCTTTTAATTGTATTATTCCCTTATCTAAAATTTTTTTAAAAGGTAACCAATCTTGAACAGAATAAATTTTTTGTTTTTTCAATTTTGTTCACCTTTCGATTTAAATTATTTTTATTTTATACTGATAGACAAATTTTGTCAATATTTTTTTATTTACAATATTCGACAAAATATTTTCGTATATTATTTTTTATTTTGTTTATACTATAAATGTAAGATTTATATCAGTTTAAGTTAAGAGTTATTTAAGGTCATTTTTATGGCTTTACCTAATTCGAACAAAGATATAATTTAGCTTAAGTTTTAGGTTATGTTATGTCGGCGATAAGAGTATTATATTTGTATGTAAGCTGTATCCTAAATTAAATTATATATGGCTAAATTATAGGTATAATATTTGAACTGCAGATTATACTTATATCTTAATACTAAAATATTTTTTAGCAAAAGTTTTCTTTCATTAAAAATTATTTTAGTTAAAATCCATTGTTATTAGTCCCTAGTTTTGGATGAATATAGTGGGTTTAGGTGTATTTATAGTCGAGCTTAATGGTATATATTAGTAATTGATTTATTATTTATATAGTAATATGTATTAGTAAAAAAAATTATTTTTATATGCTTGAGGCTATAATTGATATGAGTTTTGCCGATAATAGCGAGGATTATTATCCTCGCTATTAATTTTTTAAAATTTATATATCTAAATTTTTAACATATTTTGCATTTGATTCTATAAATTCTCTTCTTGGTTCAATTTCATCTCCCATTAAAATAGTAAAAATTTCATCTGCTTTAATAGCATCTTCAATATGAACTTTTACTAATGTTCTTGTTTCTGGATTCATTGTTGTTTCCCATAATTGTTCTGGATTCATTTCGCCTAAACCTTTATATCTTTGAATTCCAACTCCATCTCTTCCTATTTCGTTAAGTTTTCTTTCCATTTCTTCATCTGAATAACAATAAATATCTTTCATTCCTTTTTTAGATAATTTATATAATGGTGGTTGTGCTAAATAAACATTTCCATTTTCAATTAAAGGTCTCATATATCTAAAAAAGAATGTTAATAATAAAGTTCTAATATGTGCTCCATCTACATCTGCATCTGCCATAATAATTACTTTTCCATATCTTATTTTATTAATATCAAACTCTGCACCAATTCCTGCTCCAACAGCTATAATAACAGGATTTAATTTATCATTTCCATAAATTTTATCTGCTCTTGCTTTTTCTACATTTAACATTTTGCCCCATAATGGAAGAATCGCTTGGTATTTTCTGTCTCTTCCTTGTTTAGCACTTCCACCAGCTGAGTCACCTTCAACAATATATACTTCACATTCTTCTGGATTTTTACTACTACAATCTGCTAATTTTCCTGGTAAAGTAGTTGTTTCTAAAGCAGATTTTCTTCTAACAAGTTCTCTTGCTTTTCTAGCTGCTTCTCTTGCTCTTGAAGCACTAATACACTTTTCTAAAATTGCTTTTGCAATACTTGGATTTTCTTCTAAAAAATTCGATAATGCTTCATTCATTGTGCTCATAACTGTTCCTGTTACTTCACTATTTCCTAATTTTGTTTTTGTTTGGCCTTCAAATTGTGGCTCTTTTACTTTAACCGAAATAACTGCAGTTATTCCTTCTCTAATATCTTCCCCTTGTAAATTAGAATCTTTATCTTTTAAAAGATTTTTATTTTTTGCATAATCATTAAACACTTTTGTTAATGATCTTTTAAATCCTTCTAAATGCGTTCCACCTTCAATTGTATTAATATTATTAACGAAAGAATAAATATTTTCAGAGTAACTTGTTGTATATTGAATTGCAATTTCTATTGGAAATTCATCATTTTTTTCAATATAAATTGGTTTTTCATTTATTTTTTCCTTATTTTTATTTAAATATTCTACAAAAGAATTTAATCCACCTTCAAAACAAAATTCTGATTTTTTTTCTACTTCTTGCCTTTTATCTTCAATAATAATTCTTAATCCTTTTGTTAAAAAAGCTATTTCTCTAAATCTATTTTCCAATACTTCATATTCATATTCTAATGTTTCAAAAATAGTATCATCTGCAAGAAATCTTACTTTTGTTCCTGTTTTTTTAGAATCTCCTATTTTTGTTAACTTTTGAACAGTTTTTCCTTTTTCAAATTTCATTTGATAAATGCCACCATCTCTTTGGATTGTTACTTCAACCCAATTAGATAAAGCATTTACAACTGAAGCTCCAACTCCATGAAGTCCACCAGAAACTTTATATCCGCTATCTCCACCAAATTTTCCTCCAGCATGTAATTTAGTATATACTGTTTCAGCTGCTGATATACCTGTTTTAGGATGAATAGCTACTGGTATGCCCCTTCCGTCGTCTTCAACACAAATAATGTTTCCTGGTTCAATTGTAACATAAATATTTTTGCAATAACCTGCTAATGCTTCATCAACACTGTTATCTACAATTTCATATACAAGATGATGTAATCCTCTTACAGAAACACTTCCTATATACATTCCTGGTCTTTTTCTAACAGCTTCTAAACCTTCTAATACTTGTATTTGTTCTGCTCCATAATTATGTTCAAACTTTTCCATTTTTGTCCTCCATTTTTTTACTTTATAGATTATAATAAAAATTAATATAAATTAATTTTTATTTTTCATATTTATTCTTTTTTCTAAAGTTTCAATAGAAAAATTAGAAATATATGCTTTACATTTTTTATTTTCTTTTATAAGAATAAATGATTTTTCAATATTGTTTGAAATATTTATTAATTGATTTTCATTTTTTAATTTAATACATAATTCTTTAAATTCTTTTGTTTTTTTTATTGTATTAATATCAAATAATCCTATTATATTTTCTGTTTTAATAATATTATTTTTGCAAATGTATAAATACATTTTATCACAATCCTTTAAACAATTTTTCCTTTAGATATTTTTACTATATTTCCTGATTGTTTTTCTAATCTTAATTTATCTGTACAAGTAATTAAAATTTGATTATGTTTTATTTTTTGGATAAAATTTTGAATTCTTAAATTATCTAATTCTGACATAAAATCATCTAATAATAAAATTGGGTATTCTCCAATTTCATCATATATTACTTCTAATTCTGACATTTTTAATGATATAATTGCTGTTCTTTGTTGTCCTTGTGATCCATATATATTTATTAAAATATCATTTAAATAAATTATAAAATCATCTCTATGAATTCCATAAATAGTATATCCTTTTTTTATATCTAACTCTCTAGCTTGTTTTAATTTTTCTAAATATTCTTCTTTATTATTACAATTTGATTTATATTCTATTTTTATAAATTCTTTATTATCTGTTATTTGTCCATGAATTATATTAATTTTGTTTTTTAATTTTTCTATGAATTCATTTCTATAATTATTTATTTTTTTTCCTAAATTTGCTAATTGTTCATCCCAAATTTCTAATAAATCTTTTGATTTTCCTTCTAATTTTATTTGTCTTAAATAATTATTTCTTTGTTCTAATGTTTTTATATATTGATTATAAGTATAAATATATCCTGGTTTTAATTGACTAATCATAATATCTAAAAATCTTCTTCTTGCTGATGGTCCATCTTTTAAAATGTCCATATCATTAGGATTAAATAAAACTATATAAATATTTCCGCAAAATTTCACTTAATTTTTTAATTTTTATTCCATTAACAAAAAAAATTTTTTTCTCTCCTATTTCTAGTTTTATATTTCCACATCTATCACTTTTAATATAATTAATTTCAATATAAGCTTTATTTTTTTGAAATTGAATTAGTTCTTTATCTTTTTTTGTTCTAAATGATTTACCTAAACTACATAAAAAAATTGCTTCTAAAATATTAGTTTTTCCTTCTCCATTATTTCCATAAAACACATTTAATTTCTTATCTAATATAAATTCTTCTTCTTCATAATTTCTAAAGTTTTTTAGTTTAATATTGTTTATATACATTTTATTGCCTCAAATCTTTCTTAAATAATTATTAAAAAGTTTTATTCTTTTAATTTTATTGGTAATATCATATATGTATATTCATTATCATCTATTGGTCTAATTACACAAGGAGATATACTTGTACCAAAATCAACAAATATTTCCTCATCATCTATTACTTTTAAACAATCTAAAAAATATTTTGGATTAAATCCTATTTCTAAATTTTTTCCTTCTGTTGTTACATAAATTTCTTCTTTTGCATCACCTGTTTGGTTTGTACAAGAAATAGTAACTTTTCCTATATCAATATTTATTTTTACTGGATATTTTTTTTCTTTTTCACTGATTGACGCAGAAATTAAACTAATTCTTTCAAAACAATCTTGAAAAGCATTTTTATTTACTCTAATTCTTGTCTCCCAATTTGTAGGAATAACACTTGAATAATTTAAAAATTCACCATCTAAAATTCTTGTTACTATTTTACAATTTTCCATTTCAAATAAAGCTTGATTTTTTGATATTCCAATTGTAATAATATCAAACGAATCTGATATTATTTTATTTACTTCATTTAATGTTTTGCCTGGAATAACAGCACTAAAATTATTTGCCTTTTCTTGTAAAAAATTACTTTTTAATGCTAATCTAAATCCATCAATAGAAACAACATTTAATTTATTATTTTGTACTTCAAATAAACAACCTGTAAAAATTGGTCTATTTTCTTCTGTACTTACAGCAAAAATTGTTTTTCTAATCATATTTTTTAAAGTATTTTGTTCTAGTGTAATAGAATTTTCAATTTCTATTTTTGGTAATTCTGGGAATTCTTCAGGATTCATTGTTGCCAATTTATATAAAGAACCTTCACATTCAATTACTAATAAATTATTTTCATTTATAAAAATTGAAATATCTGTATCTGGTAATTTCCTAATAATTTCACTAAACATTATTGCATTTACTACTGTATTTCCTTGTTCATAAACATTACAATTCATAACATATTCTATTCCAATTTCTAAATCATATGTTGTTAATTTTATTTCATTATCATTTGTTTGAATTAGTATACCTTCTAATATTGGCATGGTTGTTTTAGTAGATGCTGCTTTTACTACGGAATTAATACCTTTTAATAGTAAATCTTTTTCACAAATAAATTTCATTTTTTTAAACACTCCTTTATATAAATATAAATAATTATAGTAGTATTAGTAGTAAGTGTTGTGGATTATGTGGAAAACTAGTTTTTTTTGCTATTTCCGAAAGAAAATAGATGTTTATAATTTTGTGGATAATAGCTTAAGTTATACACATATAAATTTTTTTAATGTGGATATACTAGTTATAAACAGATTATTAACACAAAATCCACAAGCTATTGTTGACAACTAATGCGGTTCTTCCGTAAGAGTTGATACAAACTTTTTTTAAAAAATATGTTCTATAAAACAAAATTTTTAAAAAAATCTAAAAAATATTTATATAGTAACTAGTTACTGTCTAAAATAATTTTTTTCACACTTTCCACAATTAATTTGGTATTTGGATTTTCTTTTATTTTTTTTTCAATTTTAGTGTAAGCATGCATAACTGTAGTATGATCTCTTTTTCCAAAATCGTTTCCTATTTGAGGAAAAGACATAGCTGAAATGTCCCTACATAAATACATAGCTATTTGTCTTGGAAAAGCAATGTCATTAGAACGTTTAGAATTTTTTAATTCTTTTTTATCTATATTAAAATATTTAGCAACTATTTCCTGAATATAATCAGATGAAATAACTTTTTCTTTTTTTAACACTACTTCATTAATATGTTTTTCAGCAGATTCCATTGTTATAGGACTATGAGTTAAAGAAGAATATGCAATTAACTTATTTAAAACTCCTTCTAATTCTCTAACATTAGTATCTATTCTCATGGCAATATTAGATAAAATTTCGTCATCTATAATAATATGTTCTGCTTCTGCTTTTTTTCTGAGAATAGCAAAACGTGTTTCATAATCTGGTAAAGAAATATCTACAATTAGACCCCATTCAAAACGCGACTTTAATCTATCTTCTAGTAATTGAATATCTCTAGGAGGCTTATCACTTGATAAAATTATTTGTTTTTTTGATTCATATAGTGTATTAAAGGTATGGAAAAATTCTTCTTGAATTCTTTCTTTTCCTACTATAAATTGTATATCATCAATTAATAAAACGTCTATAGTACGATATTTATTTCTAAAGTTTTCCATTTTATTATTTTTTATTGCATCAATAAATTCATTTGTAAATCTTTCAGAAGTAACATATAAAACTTTTGAAGATTTGTTAGAACGTAAAATTTCATTTCCAATAGCGTGCATTAAATGTGTTTTTCCTAAACCTACTCCTCCATATAAAAATAATGGATTATAAGAAGAACCAGGTGCTTCTGCAACAGCTAAAGCAGCTGCATGTGCAAAACTATTGTTGTTTCCTACAACAAATGTATCAAATGTATAATTTGAATTTAAAGTTGAATTAGAATAACCAAGAGAAATTTCTTTTGATTTTACATTTTTTACTATATCTGGAGAAGTTTTATCTTCTTTTAAAATGATGGTAATAGAACAATTCTTATTAGTTAAAAAATTAAAAGTATTTACAACTAAATCTTGAAATTTTGATTCTAAAAGTTCTTTTTGAAAAATAGAATCAGCAACAAGAACAATAGAATTTTCATGCATACTATCTATTTCTAAAGATTTAAACCATGTTTGATAAGAAATTTCTGTTGTTTCTTCTTTTAATAATTCTTTTGCTTTATTTAAAAGTTCATCTAGATTTAATTGCATTTTGTTTTCCAGTCCTTCCTAAAAAATATTATAAACTTATCCACAAACTTATCCACAATTGTTGATAACACTTTATTTTTAAGTAAAAGTTATCCACATATAGTAATAATAAATTTCTGAAAAGCCTTATTTCCCTACTATTTTCATATAATATCAAAAAACAAAATGATAAGTCAATAGAAAATAAAAAAATATTAAAATTAAAAATTTTTTTTAATAAAATTTTAATGAACCAGCGTAATATTTAGAAAATATATTGACATTTGAATAAGTATTATAGTATAATCTTTATACTTATGAAAGTAATTTATAGTTAAAATTTAATTTATAAAAATAAATTAATTGATTTAAAGTTAAAAATCAATTTTATAAATTTCTTAATAGTAAAAATACATTAGGAGGTGCAAAATGAAAAGAACATATCAACCAAAAAAAAGACAGGAACAAAAAGAACATGGTTTTATGAAAAGAATGAAAACAAAAGCAGGAAGAAAAGTTTTGAAATCTAGACGTGAGAAAGGTAGAAAAAAATTAAGTGCTTAAAATGAAAGACCACACTAAAAATGTGGTCTTTTTGAGATAAATGAGTGAAAAGAATGGAAACATTAAAAAGAAATTATGAGTTTAAAATTGTTATGGATAGAGGAAAATTCTATTCAGGAAAATATATTTGCATTTATGTTTTAAAAAATAATCAAAAAAATAAAATTGGTATTGCTATTAGTAAAAAAACAGGTAATGCAGTCTGGAGAAATAAAATAAAAAGATTAATTAGAGAATCTTATAGAAAAAAAGAAGAAAAAATTAAAGAAAATTATAGTATTGTATTTTTATGGAAAAAGAATAATGAAAAAAAGGATATTTCTTTTTGGAATATAAACGAAGAAATTGATAAAATATTAAAAAAGGCAGATTTAATAAAAAAATGAAAAAAATTTTAATTGTTTTAATTATTTTTTTTCAAAAATTTATTTCTCCAATATTTCATTTTTTAGGAATTAATTGCAAATATTATCCAACTTGTTCAGAATATGCTAAACAGGCAATATTAAAATATGGTGTTTTTAAAGGTATAAAACTTGGTTTTGTTAGAATATTAAAATGTAATCCTTTTTCAAAAGGTGGTTATGATCCATTAAAATAAATAATTAATTATATATTATAAAATTAATATTTTTATAATATAGATATGGAGGACTTATGATTGAATTTTTTGCTAATATATTTGGATATATATTAAATTTATTATATGAACTATTAAAAAATTATGGATTTGCTATTATATTATTTTCTATTATTTTAAAAATTATATTATTACCAATTTCTATTAAGCAACAAAAAACATTAAAAAAATCTACTAAAATACAAGAAGAAGTTAAAACTATACAAGATAAGTATAAAGGAAATCAAGAAAAAATCAACTTAGAAGTAATGGATTTATACAAAAGAGAAAATATGAGTCCATTTAGTGGTTGTTTAAGTGCAATAGTTCAAATTATATTATTACTATCTATGTTTTTCTTGGTAAGAAGTCCATTAACTCATATGAAAAAAGTAGAACCAGAATTAATTGAAAAATATGTAAATCAAATAAAAGAAGATTTGCCAGAAAACCAAAAAAATATGGCTTATCCAGAAATTGCAGTTCTTAAAGAAATTTCTTCTAAGATAAATGATAATAATTTAGATGAAACACAAAAAGAGGAATATGAAAAATTATATATTAATATGGATTTTTTAGGATTGGATTTAAGTAATGTTCCAACACAAAACATGTCTAACCCAACTGTATTTATTATTCCAATATTATATGTAATATCTTCTTTTATTTCAATTAAAATGACATCTAATATTTCTCAAAATAAAAAAGAAGAAAACAAAGAACCTTCAGAGATGGATGCTGTGGCAAATGCTAATAAAACAATGATGTGGTTTATGCCAATTATGTCTATATCTATAGCATTAATTGCACCTCTAGGATTAGCATTATATTGGCTAGTAAATAATATTCTAATGATAATTGAAAGATTAATATTAAATAAATTTTTAGAAGCTAAGGGGGAAAAATAAAATGCAAAATAGTGTTATTGCGGAAGGAAAAACAACAAATGAAGCAATTGAAAAAGGATTAGCAATTCTAAAAGTAAGTAAAGATATGGTAGAAATAAAAGTATTAGAAAATGAAGAAAAACGAAGTTTTTTTAGTATTTTAACACCAAGAATTGTAAAAGTAGAATTAACATTAAAAGATGAAATAAAAAGAAAGTTAGAAGAAAAAAATGCTGCTAAATTAGTAAATAAAAATGAAGAAAAACATATAAATATTCAAAATAAAGAGATAAAAAAGGTAATAGCAAAATTAGATGAATTTTTAAATGAATTTTTTTATAAATTAAATATACAGGTAGATAAAAAAATAGAAGTAAGAGATGATTATATTTATATTTCTATTAATGGAGAAAATTTAAATTTTTTAATTGGATATAGAGGAGAAACTTTAAATGCTATGCAAACTATTCTTTCTTCTATTGCGTCTAGAGTATCCATAGAAAAAATAAAAATTGTTTTAGATATTGAAAATTATAGAGAAAAAAGGGTTAAATCATTAGAGGAATTAGCAGAGAAAATAGCAAAAACTGTTTACAAAAATAAAAAGAATGTAACATTAGAACCAATGACATCTTATGAAAGAAAAATAATACATGGAAAACTACAAAATAATAAGTATGTAAAAACTTATAGTACAGGAAACGAACCTTATAGAAAAGTTGTTGTTACATTAAAAAAAGATTGATTTTCAATCTTTTTTTTAGAACTATTACAAGTCTACATAAAATATTGAAAATAAAAAGTAGTTATGGTATAATATAAAAATAATTTTAAAAGTGAAAGGAAAAAAGATGTCTACAATAGCAGCAATATCAACAGCTCCAGGAATTGGAGGAATAGGAATTATTAGAATTAGTGGAAAAGAGTCTTTTTCTGTTTTAGAAAAAATTTTCAAACCAAAAAATAATTCTCCAATACAAGGATATAAAATAAAATATGGTAAAATTATAAATCCAGAAACTAAAAAAGTAATAGATGAAGTTTTAGTTTCTTATTTTGTTGAACCAAAAAGTTATACAACAGAAAATATGTGTGAAATTAATTCACATGGAGGAATAGCTATTGTAAAAGAAATTTTAGAACTTTGTTTAAAAAATGGTGCCGAATTAGCAGAACCTGGAGAATTTACCAAAAGGGCTTTTTTAAATGGAAGAATAGATCTTTGCGAATCAGAAGCAGTTATAGATATAATAAATGCAAAAACCAAAAAGGAAGCAAATGCAGCAATTAATCAATTAGAAGGTGGAATGTCACAAAAAATTAAATATATTAGAAAAAAAATGATATCCTTATTATCAGATATTGAAGCAACAATTGATTATCCTGAATATGACGTACCAGAAGTTACAGAAACAAAAATGTTACAAGAGTTAAAACAAATTTCGGAAGAATTAGAAAAATTAGAAAAATCGTTTGAAAATGGGAAAATTTTAAAAGAAGGAATAAAAACTGTTATTATAGGAAAACCAAATGTTGGAAAATCATCTTTATTAAATGCAATTTTACAAGAAGATAGAGCAATTGTAACAAATATTGAAGGAACAACTAGAGATTTAATAGAAGAGGAAATTGTAATAGATGGTGTTCCTTTAAAAATAATAGATACTGCAGGAATAAGAGAATCAAAAGATAAAATTGAACAAATAGGAATAGAAAAATCGAAAAAAATTGCAAAACAAGCAGATTTGATAATTGCAATTTTAGATGGAGAAAAAAAATTATCAAAAGAGGATGAACAAATTTTAGAAATTGCTAAAGAAAAAAAGAGTATTATTGTTATTAATAAAATTGATTTACCAAATTTTAAAAATAATTTATTAGAAAACATAAATCTTAAAATGCCAGTTATAAAAATTTCAGCAAAAAATGGGGAAGGAATAGAACAACTTTATTATGAAATTTCAAAATTATTTCAATTACAACAAATTGATGCAAATTCTGAATATTTAGTAACTAACATAAGACATAAAAATTTAATTAATAAAGCAAAAGAGCAATGTAAAAAGGCAGAACATATAATTTATGACAAAATGCCAATAGACATTATAACAATTGAAATAACAAATGCCTTAGAAAGTTTAGGACAAATAACAGGTGAAAATGTAACAGATGATGTTATTAAAGATATTTTTTCTAAATTTTGCTTGGGAAAATAAAATTGTCAAAATGTTTACAGAACAGCTTTTTTTGTTTCATGAAAAACAGGTAGGAGATGAAAAAAATGTATAATGCAGGAGAATACGATATAGCAGTTATTGGTGCAGGACATGCTGGATGTGAGGCGGCTCTTGCTGCTGCAAGATTAGGAAAAAAAACATTAGTATTTTCCATTAGCTTGGAAGCTGTAGCAAATATGCCTTGCAATCCTAATATTGGAGGGACTTCAAAAGGACATTTAGTTAGAGAAATTGATGCACTTGGTGGAGAAATGGGAAAAAATATTGATAAGAGTTTTATTCAATCTAGAATGTTAAATACATCTAAAGGTCCAGCTGTTTATTCATTAAGAGCACAAGCTGATAGAAAAAAATATCAAAGAGAAATGAAACATACTTTAGAAAAACAAGAAAACTTATTTTTAAAGCAAGCAGAAATTATTAATATTGGTGTTAAAAATGGTAAAGTAAGTTTTGTAGATACAAATATTGGAGCAAGATATTATGTAAAATCTGTTATTTTAGCAACAGGGACATATTTAAAAGGAAAAATATTTATTGGAGAAAATTCATTTGAAAGTGGTCCAGATGGAGTTTTTCCTGCTAATAAATTATCAGAGTGTTTAAAAAAATTGAAAATTGAATTATTAAGATTCAAAACAGGTACACCAGCAAGAGTAAACAAAAATAGTATAGATTTTTCTAAAATGGAAATACAAGAAGGAGATAAAGATATTGTAGCTTTTTCTTTTGAAAATAAACTAGCCCCAATAGAACAATTACCATGTTACTTAACGTATACAAATGAAAAAACACATCAAATTATAAAAGAAAATTTACATAGATCTCCATTGTATAGTGGAAAAATAGAAGGTACAGGACCTAGATATTGTCCTTCAATAGAAGACAAAGTAGTTAGATTTAGTGATAAGCCAAGGCACCAAATTTTTATAGAGCCAATGGGAATAGATACAGATGAAATGTATGTACAAGGAATGAGTTCTTCTTTACCAGAAGATGTTCAAATTGCTATGTATAGAACTATTCCTGGATTAGAAAATGTAGAGTTTACACGACCTGCTTATGCTATAGAATATGATTGCATAGAACCATCACAATTAAAACTATCTCTTGAATGTAAAAAGATAGAAGGTATGTTCTTTGCAGGACAAATAAATGGTACATCAGGATATGAAGAAGCAGCAGCACAAGGAATTATTGCTGGAATTAATAGTAGTTTAAAATTAGATGGAAAAGAGCCTTTAATTTTAGATAGAGCAGATGGATATATTGGTGTTTTAATTGATGATATTGTTACTAAAAGTACAAATGAGCCATATAGGATGATGACATCACGAGCTGAATATAGGCTTTTACTAAGACAAGATAATGCTGACTTAAGATTAACTCCAATAGGATATAAGATTGGTTTAATATCTGAAAAAAGATATAAAAAATTTTTAGAAAAAAGAGAAAATATAGAGCAAGAAATAAAAAGATTAAAAAATACAAATGTAAAACCAACAGAAAAAATAAATAATTTTTTGGAAAAAAATAGTTCTTCTACAATTCAAGTTGGAATTAAGTTATCAGATTTATTAAAAAGGACAGAATTAAATTATGAAAAGCTTTCAGAAATTGACAAAAATCGACCAAAACTTTCAAAAGAAGAAAAAGAGGAAGTTGAAATACAATTAAAATATGAAGGATATATTAAAATGCAAGAAACACAAGTAGAAGGATTTAAAAAGCTAGAAAAAAAATTACTTCCATTAAATCTTGATTATAATGAATTAAAAGGTTTATCTTTAGAAGCAAGACAAAAATTGAATAAATTTAAACCAAACTCAATTGGACAAGCATCTAGAATATCTGGTGTTTCTCCAGCAGATGTATCAGTACTTTTAATTTACTTAGAACAAAGTAAAAGAAAAAATAAAAATTAAATATTTTAACATAAAAATAATAAAATATAGGAGCCAAAATGAATAAAATAGAATTTTCTAAAAAAATTATCCAAAAATTAATGCAAATAAATATTTCATTTTCAGAAGATAAAGTAGAAAAATTTTATATTTATATGCAATTACTATTAGAATGGAATAAAAAAATAAATTTAACATCTATTGTAGAGCCAGAAGAAATAATTACAAAGCATTTTATAGATAGTTTAACAATAGAATCCTATATACTACCCAATAGTAAAGTCATAGATGTTGGAACTGGTGCAGGATTTCCAGGGATTCCTTTAAAAATTATAAGAGAAGACATTAATATTTTATTATTAGATTCTTTAAATAAGAGAATTAAATTTTTAGATGAAGTAATAGATAAATTAAAGTTAACAAACATAAAAACAATTCATTGCAGAGCAGAAGAAGCAGGACAGATGGAAGAATACAGAGAAAAGTTTGATATAGCTACTTCTAGAGCTGTAGCAAATATGAATATATTAGCAGAATATTTGTTACCATTTGTAAAATTGGGTGGAAAAGCTATTTTTATGAAAGGTAGTAATACTGAAGATGAAATAAGAAATTCGCAAAAAGCAATTGCAACATTGGGAGGAGAAAAAGAAAAAATAATAAAATTTTTTATACCAAGTACTAATTTTAAAAGAAATATTATTTTAGTAGATAAAAAAATTTCTACTCCAAAACAATATCCAAGAAGCAATGGAAAGCCAATTAAAAATCCACTTTAAAAAATAAATTTATTTTTTATATTGACATATTTAAAATATTTTTGATATTATATTTATATCAAAAATTTGTTTCAAGAGGAGATGTAAATTTTGGGAAAAATAGTGGCAATTGCAAACCAAAAAGGTGGAGTTGGAAAAACTACAACAGCAGTAAATTTAAGTACTTGCTTAGCTAAAACAGGTAAAAAAATCTTAATGATTGATGCTGACCCTCAAGGAAATGCAACTAGTGGACTAGGAATTGAAAAAGATGTAGAATTTTCTATTTATGATGTAATTATTAATGATTTATCTATTGAAAAAGTTGTAAAGGAAACATGTGTTAAAAATTTATATATTTGCCCATCTAATATTAATCTTGCAGGAGCTGAAGTAGAGCTTGTTTCTATGATGTCTAGGGAATATAGATTAAAAGAAAAAACAGATGAAATTAAAGATAAATATGATTACATTATTATTGATTGTCCACCATCTTTAGGTTTAATTACATTAAATGCCTTTACTGCAGCAAATAGTGTTTTGATACCAATACAATGTGAATATTATGCATTAGAAGGCTTACGGTCAATTAATAAATACAATTAATTTAGTAAAAAAACATTTAAATAAAGAGTTTGAAATAGAAGGGGCTTTACTTACAATGTATGATGCAAGAACTAATCTTTCAAATCAAGTTGTAAAGGAAGTAAAAGGTTATTTTGAAGAAAAAGTATATAAAACTGTAATACCAAGAAATGTAAAATTAAGTGAAGCACCAAGCTATGGTATGCCAATAACAGTATATGATCCAAGGTCTAAAGGTTCGAAATGTTATGATAAATTTACAAAAGAATTTATAAAAAATAATCAAATGGCAAAAGCAAAACATATGAAAAATTAAAACAAAAGGAAGTGTATCAAAATGACAAAAAAGACAGGTTTAGGAAGAGGGCTAGATGCTTTATTTACAAATAAAGTTCCAGAAGAAGAAAAAATTAAAGAAAATGAAATTGTGCAAAATTTAAGGGTTATAGAAATTGAGCCTAATAGAAACCAACCAAGAAGGAATTTTGATGAAGAATCATTAGAGGAATTAGCACAATCTATTAAAAAATATGGAGTTATTCAACCTATAATTGTTACACAAAAAGATGGATTTTATGAAATTGTAGCAGGTGAAAGACGTTGGAGAGCTTCAAAAAAAGCAGGTTTAACAGAAATACCAGCAATTATAAGACAAAATGACGAAAGAATTAATAAAGAAATATCTCTAATAGAAAATATACAAAGAGAAGATTTAAACCCAATAGAAAAAGCAAGAGGAATAAAGTCTTTAATGCAGGATTATAAATTAACTCAACAACAAGTAGCCGATATTTTAGGAAAAAGTAGAAGTGCTATAGCAAATACAATTCGTATATTAAATTTAGATGAAAGGGTCATAGATTTAGTTTTAGAGGGAAAACTAACAGAAGGCCATTGTAAAGCATTGCTGGCATTAGAAGATAAAGAAAAACAATATAAAATGGCTTTATATATGATAGAATCTGGAGATAGTGTAAGAGCTGCTGAAAAGAAAATGAAATTACATAAAAGTATGCCAAAGAAAAATGAAAAATATGAAACAATATATAGAGATATTGAAAATACTTTTCAAGGATTTTTTGGTACAAAAGTAAGAGTTGATGCTAAAAAAAATAAAGGAAAAATTATTATTGAATATAATTCAAATGATGATTTATCGAGGCTATTAGAACTTATTAAATAAAATTAAATATGTTGTAAAATTTTATACACAGGAGAAATGAAAAATGGAAATATTACATAATTTTTTAAGGACAGATATATTTTTATATATTATATCTTTCGGAATAGTTTTATTGTTAATTTTATATATTTACAATTGTATGAAATTAAGAAAAATAAGAAAAGATTATAAGGATTTTATGAAAAAATTAGGAAATGGTAATAACATAGAAGAAATGCTAAAAAGCTATATTTATAAAGTTGAAGATATTGACTCAAAAAATCAAGAAATACAAGCATATTGTAGTAAATTAGATAATAATATTTCAAATTGTATTCAAAAGATTGGTATTATAAGATATAGTGCATTTAAAGATATGGGAAGTGACTTAAGCTTTGCTCTTGCATTATTAGATGAAAAAAATAATGGAGTAGTTTTAAATGGCATTTACTCTAGAGAGTTATCAAATATATATGCAAAACCTATAAAAGATGGAATTTCTACTTATACATTATCTGATGAAGAAAAACAAGCAATTGATTTAGCAATAAAATCAGAGACTGTTCATAAAATAAGAGAATAGGAAATCATGAACAAAATATTATAAATATATTTTGTTCATGATTTTTAAATTAAAGTATTAAAAATTTAAATTAGTAAAATTTTCTATTGACAATACAGATTAAAAATGTTAATATATATACTGTTACAGCAAAAGTAAAAGTTTTTTGGAGAGGTGGTCGAGTTGGTTTAAGGCACCAGTCTTGAAAATTGGCGTAGGCTAATACCTACCGTGGGTTCGAATCCCACCCTCTCCGCCAAAACAAAAATAAATATTAAAAGTGAAAAATACAATAACGTCAAATATAGTTTAATGGGCAGATTTGTAATTTTCATTTTTTATTATTTAGTAAAAACTGGAGACGTACCCAAGTGGTTGAAGGGGAGTGTTTGCTAAACACTTAGAGTTCGTAAGGGCTGCGGAGGTTCAAATCCTCTCGTCTCCGCCAAAAAAAGATATAAGGAAAATTATCCTTTATATCTTTTTTTTTAAAAGTAGAACATATAATAAAAATAATACAAATTAACTCTATGTTATTGCTTCAAATATTTTATTAACAGGACAAACAGCCATATCTGCATTAATTATATTTGACTTTCGCATATAGAGTACTTATTATTTTAATATATTATAAAAAAATAATAAAAAAATAAATAATAGAAAAATAAATAATAGAAAAATAAATAATAGAAAAATAAATGATAGAAAAAATAATAATAAAAAAATAAATGATAGAAAAAAATAATAATAAAAAAATAATAATAATAAAAATAATAATAATAAAAATAATAATAAAAAAATAATAATAAAAAAATAATAATAATAAAAATAATAATAAAAAATAATAAATAAAAAAATAATAAATAAAAAAATAATAATAAAATATAATAAATAAAGTAATAAATAATTAAGAAATAAAACATAAAAAATTAAAAACATTTTAAATTAAAGTACAGGAAGTAAAAACAAATTAAAACAAAAAACATAAGGTACAAAAAAATAAAACAAATAGCAGAAATTATGTATACTTATATTAATAAAAAAGTTAAAATAGAATTTGTATGAAATGCGTAAGAGAAAACAATAAAAAAGTTATAAAAATATAATAAATTTAAATATAAAAAAGAGAAATAAGTAAACTAACAAAAAGAAGAAAAGATAATAGAGACATATGTAAAATGATAAAAAAAATTGCAAAATAGAAAGTAAATTTAAAAAGATAAATAATTAACAATAAATAAAAAAAAATAATAAAAAAAATAATAATAAAAAAAATAAATGATAGAAAAAAATAATAATAAAAAAATAAATAATAAAAAATAAATAATAAAAAAATAATAATAATAAAAAAATAAATAATAAAAAAATAAATAATAAAAAAATAATAATAAAAAAATAATAATAAATAAAAAGATATAAAGAAAAATATTCTTTATATCTACACCTAATACAAATATTATTTAAACAAGTATTTCAATAAATAAATGAATTAAATAAATTAATATTTTTATTAAGAAGCATCATCTATTGAATTAAGACCAAATTCTATAATTTGATTAACTACATTATTAAAAGAAATATTATTACTTTCTGCAATTGAAGCAATTTTGTCAAAAGATTGCCCGCTTATACGTATAGTTCTTGTAATACTATCTTTTGTTTTTTTATTACTTACTATTTTTAACTTTTCCATTTTATTCCTCCATAAAACATCATATTTTATTATTATTTTATAGCAAGTAAAAATACCCATAAGTACACCTATGCGTACACAACAAAAAAAGATACAAAATTATGTATCTTTTTATTTATACATGATATATATTATTAAAAAAGTCATTAATTTTTTACAATCTTAGATTTTGCATTAATATTTTCTTTTTGGACAGCAAGTTTTTCATTATTTTTTATTTTTAAATTATCTTTTGCTACTGTCATTAAAAGCTTAATTCTATTTGTTTGGTTAGATTCACTAGCTCCAGGATCATAATCTACAGGGGCAATATTTGCATTTGGATATTTTTCCCTAATTGATTTAATAACACCTTTTCCAACCACATGATTTGGTAAACAAGCAAAAGGTTGTACACAAATAATATTTGGAATATTATGTTCGATGTATTCTATCATTTCGGCTGTTAAAAACCATCCTTCTCCTGTTTGATTTCCAATAGATAAAACATCTTTGACTTTGTCTTCTAATTCCCAAATGTTACAAGGAAGCATATAATCTTTTTTTGAGTTTTGTAAAGCAATAGTCATATCTTTTTCTAAAATATCAATTAAATTTATTGCCATTTTAAATATTTTAGCCTTAGCCTTATCTGTTTTTAATAAAGTATTAAAAGTAATTTTATGTGTTGCCATAAATTTAACAAATCCCATAAAGTCTGGTAAGATTACTTCAGCACCTTCTTTTTCTAAAATATCAGCAACAAAATTATTACCGAATGGATGATATTTAATCAACACTTCTCCAACAATACCAACTTTTGGTTTTTCGTAAGTGGTATCTAATTCTATTTTTTCAAAATCTTCTACAATGTCATAAATACTTTTTTTAAATTCTTTATTAGAAGATTTTTTAATTAATTTTTTACATCTTTCCATCCATTTATCAAATAATTGTTTAGTTTCTCCTTTATTTATTTCATAAACTCTATTTTTTGTTAACATTTTTTGTAATAAATCACCATACACAACACATTTTAAAAGTTTTTCCATAAGGGATACAGTTAATTTAAAGCCAGGCATTTTTTCCATTCCAACAATATTAAAAGAAATTACAGGAACATTAGGAAAGCCAGCATCTTTTAGAGCTTTTCTAATAAAACCAATATAATTTGTTGCACGACAACCACCACCTGTTTGAGACATAATAAGTGCAGTTTTATTAATATCATATTTTCCAGATTCTAAGGCCTCTATCATTTGACCTGTAGTTAATATAGAAGGGTAACATGCATCATTATTAACATACTTTAATCCAGTTTCTACAGTATGTTGAGTACAATTTCTTAAAAGTTCTATATTATAGCCTTCTGATCTAACAGCAGTTTCTAATAACTCAAAATGAATTGGAGCCATTTGTGGCATTAAAATTGTATAATTTTTTTTCATTTCTTTTGTAAATTGAACTTTAGTCTGTTCATAATTTCCATTTTGGATAGAATTATCTTCTTTAAAACGTTTATTCATAGAAGCAAGTAATGAACGAATTCTAATTCTAACAGCACCAAGATTATTAATTTCATCAATTTTAATTAAAGTATACATTTTATCATAGCTAGATAAAATTTCTTCTACCTGATCTGTTGTAACAGCGTCAACTCCACATCCAAATGAATTTAACTGAACTAATTCCAAATTTTTATGTTTTCCAACTACTTCTGCTGCTGCATATAAACGAGCATGATATACCCATTGATCAACTACACGAATAGGTCTTTTAGCTTCTCCAAGATGAGATATACTATCTTCAGTTAATACACAAAGCCCTAAACTGGTAATTAATGTATCAATACCATGATTTACTTCTGGATCTACATGATAAGGGCGACCAGCTAATACAATTCCTTTTAAATTATTATTTTCTATATATTTTAAAGTTTCTTCTCCTTTTTTTCTAATATCTGATTTAAAATTTTGATACTCTTGTTCCGCTTTGTGACCAGCTTTTAATAATTCTTTTTTTGTAAAATTATATTTTTTAAATTCATCTAATTCTAATAATCTAGCTGCTAAATTTTTTACATTAAAAGGCAAAAACGGATTTAAAAACTCTATATTTTTTAATTCTTCTATATTATTTTTTAAAACTTCTGAATAAGAAATAACAATAGGGCAATTATAGTGGTTATCAGCTTTTTCATATTCTTTTCTTGAATATGGAATACATGGATAAAAAATAGTTTTAATTCCTTGATTAATTAAACTAATAATGTGTCCATGAGACAATTTTGCTGGATAACATACTGACTCAGAAGGCATAGATTCCATTCCCTTTTCATAAGTAGTTCTATTACTTTTTTCAGATAATATAACTCTAAAACCTAAGTTAGTAAAAAAAGTAAACCAAAATGGATAATCTTCATACATATTTAGAACTCTTGGAATTCCAATTGTACCTCTAGGAGCATTTTCTTCAGGCAAAGGCTCATAACTAAATAATCTGTTAAACTTATATTGATATAAGTTAGGTAATTTTGAATTTTCAGTAATAACACCGCTACCACGTTCGCATCTATTTCCTGAAATATAACGTTTTCCATTATTAAATTTATTAATTGTAAGTAAACAGTTATTCTCACATTTTCCACATCTTGCATGAGAAATTTCAATAGATAAATTATTCATAGCATCTTCTTTTAAAATTGTAGATGTATATTCCATATCAAAATTAGATTTATATTGTTCTAAAGCCAAAAGAGCCATTCCATAAGCACCCATTAAACCAGAAATATTAGGACGTATAACTTCTTTTCCAACAATTAATTCAAAAGCTCTTAAAACAGCATCATTATAAAAAGTTCCACCTTGTACAACAATGTGATCTCCTAATGTTTTAGTATCTCTTACTTTCATAACTTTTTGAATTGCATTTTTTACTACTGAATAAGAAAGACCTGCAGAAATATCACCAACAGAATAACCTTCTTTTTGAGCTTGCTTAATTTTAGAATTCATAAAAACAGTACATCTAGATCCTAAATCAACGGGATTTCTAGATTCAATAGCTTCTTTTACAAATTCTTCAATTGAAATATTTAAGCTTTTAGCAAATGTTTGAATAAATGAACCACAACCAGAAGAACAAGCTTCGTTTAACATTATATTGTCAATAATATTATTTTTTAGCTTAATGTATTTCATGTCTTGACCACCAATGTCTACAATACTTGTAACATTTGGCATAAATTCTTTTGCAGCTGTATAATGTGCAATTGTTTCTATTTCATTTAAGTCAATGTTAAGAGCAGTTTGAATTAATTTTTCTCCATACCCAGTAACACCACCAAAACGAATAATTGCGGAAGAAGGTAATACGGCATATAATTTTTTTAACATTGAAATAACACTTTTTAACGGATTTCCTTCATTACTACCATAATCAGAATATAATAAATTCTTATCTCTATCAATAACAACTAATTTTGTAGTTGTTGAACCAGCATCAATACCAATAAAACAATCTCCTTTTAATTGATTTAAATTAGATTGCTTAACAGTAGCTTTAGAATGTCTACTTCTAAAATCATCATAATCTTTTTTTGTAGCAAAAAGTGGAGCTAAAGGAATTGTTGTTGTATCAATAGAGTTTTTTAAATTATTAATTTTTTGGCTTAATACATTTATATTAATAGGAGAATATCCCAAAGAATCTAATGCAGCTCCTTTTGCTACTAAAAGATGAGCATCTTCTGGAATAATTATCTCTTCGGGAGATAAATTAAGAGTTTCTACAAAACGTTTTCTTAATTCTGGTAAATAATTTAATGGGCCACCTAAAAAAGCAACTTTTCCTCTAATTGGTCTACCACAAGCCAAACCGCTAATTGTTTGATTAACTACTGCTTGAAAAATAGAAGCAGCAATATCTTCCTTTCTTGCACCTTCATTTAACAATGGCTGTATATCTGTTTTTGCAAAAACACCACAACGAGAAGCAATTGGATAAATAGTTTTGTAGCTTTTTGCATATTCGTTTAGACCAGCAGTATCTGTATTTAAAAGTGATGCCATTTGGTCTAAAAAAGCACCAGTACCACCAGCACAGGTACCATTCATACGCTGTTCAATAAACTTATCAAAATAAATAATTTTGGCATCTTCTCCACCAAGTTCAATTACAACATCTGTTTGAGGAATATATTTTTCTACTGATCTTTTACAAGAAACGACTTCTTGAATAAAAGGAAGCTCTAAAAATGATGATGCAGACATAGCACCAGAACCTGTAAGAGCAATTGTAAAAATAGAATTAGAAAAACGATTTTTTAAATCCTCTAATACATTGCAAACAGTATTTTTAGTATCAGAAAAATGGCGAGTATAATTTGTATATATAACTTCTAATTCTTTATTAAAAACAACGATTTTAACAGTAGTGGAACCTACATCTAAACCAATATGTAATAAATTTTCCATATGAATCTCCTTTATGTACTACAAATTCAAAGTATATTTTATACTTTTTAGAGTTTTTTGTCAATTGAAAAAAGTACCATTATTGGTACTTTATATTTTTACAACATATTGAAATATAAACCAAAAGTGACATAAACTTCCTAACATGACAAAAATATGAAATATCTCATGAAAACCAAAATAGGGATTTTTAAAATTTGGCTTTTTTAAACCATATATTATTCCACCGGCTGTATAAAAAATTCCACCAGCTAACAGCCATAATAAAGAACTTAAAGCATTTGCTTCTTTAAATGTAACAACCATTGGATAAATGGCAATAATTACTATCCAACCCATTATAATATAAAGAGAGGTTGTAATCCAACGAGGGGCATTAAACCAAAATATAGTAAGAAATATTCCTAAAATTGTAATTCCCCAAATAACACCGAATATTGACCAACCCCATCCTCCACGAAGGGGACCTAGAGTAACTGGGGTATATGTTCCAGCAATTAAAACATATATCATAATATGATCAAATTTGCGTAATATCATAGAAGCTTTTGAAGACACATTACATAAATGATAAAGACTACTAAATGTATATAATAAAATTAAGCTAACTCCAAAGATACTAAAAGAAACAATATCCCAAGCTCCTTCTCCATTAAATATGGCAGTAAGAATTAATAATACTAATCCAGCTACAGATAAAATTGCCCAAGCCAAATGAGTAAAACCACTTACAGGATCTTTAATCTTTTTCATAAAACCTCCAATACACAAACTATTATATACTTTATAAGTAAGTATATATAATTTATAATAAAATAAAATAAAAGTCAATAATAATGACTATGAAGTCAAATTCATTAAAGAATAACTATATTCAAATAAAAATATTTTGTTCTAAATAGTACATGTTGTTAATATAGTGTAATATATTTATGGAAAAGGGAGGAGAACATGAAAAAAAGATTATTAATATTTGTATTTATTTTTTTAATTATTGGAATATCAGTATTTTTGTGGCATTATTTTACAAAAGAGGATACTACGAGTTTTTCTGAATATACACCACAAGAAGAAATTAGTGAAGAACAAGCAAGACAAAGCCTAGTAACATTATATTTTCTAAGCAAAGAAAATAACACTCTTATGCCAGAAGCAAGATTAATTGATGCAAAACTATTGGCAACAAATCCTTATTTTACATTAGTTAGTTTACTAATAAATGGTCCTAAAAATGAAAAATTAAAAACGACAATACCAACAGGTACAAAACTAAATAATGTTGTACTTGAAAAAGACATGGCGATTGTAGATTTAAGTGAAGAATTTATTAAAGACATTAAGCTAGGAGCAGAAGAAGAAAGTAAAATTGTATATTCCATAGTTAATACTTTAGTTGAATTAACAGAAATAGAATCTGTAAAGATATTAATAAATGGAAAAGAAAATATGGAATTTGCAGATGGTGCTATTAAATTTGATCAACCTTTTGTAAAAATAGACTAAGTTTTATTTAAACAATTTAAATAAATATGCATAATTTTTTGCTTTTGTGGCACAATTCAAAAATTTTTCAACTTCAAATAATGAATGCAAGGTATTATCCTTGTGTTTTTTTAAATCAAAAGACATATGTTTTTTTTCAGTTTTTTTTATAGTATTCATTTTAAATTATCTCCATTGTATTTTAGCTAATTTTATTATATAATATGCTAAAATGTAAAAAAGTGTTTCTATTAAAATATGTAGCTTTAGTATTAAAGAAAGAGGCAAATATATGCAACTAAAAAGTAATGAAAGAATTGATGACTTAAATTTTAAAGACCTAAAAATCATTCAAAATACAAATGAATTTTGTTTTGGAATAGATAGTGTATTATTGGCAGACTTTGCAAAAAATATAAAATCAAGTGCTAAGGTAATTGATTTAGGTACTGGAAGTGGTATAATTGCAACATTATTATGTGGAAAAACAAATATACAAAGTGTTTTAGGAGTAGAAATACAAAAAAACATGTGTGATATGGCTAGAAGGAGTATCAAACTAAATCATTTAGAAAATAAATTTCAAATTCTAAATGAAAATATTAAAAATTTAGAGTTTGTTTTAGAAAAAGAAACATTTGATGTAGTAATTACTAATCCACCATATCAAAAGAAAAATGCAAGTTTAAAAAATAAAAATAAAAATAAAGAAATTGCAAGACATGAAATAGAATGTACATTAGATGATATTGTTAAAGTTAGCAGTAATATTTTAAAAGACAAAGGAGAACTCTATATTGTATATAGAACTGAAAGACTTGCAGAATTAATATCAAAATTAAAAGAATATAAACTAGAGCCAAAACGTTTAAGATTAGTACAAGGAACAACATTGCTAAAACCAAATATTGTTCTGATAAAGGCAGTAAAAAATGGTCATGAATTCTTAGAAATAGAAAAAACATTAATAGTATATGATGAAAAAGGAAATTATACAAATGAAATATTGCAAATTTATGGAGAAGAATAATTATGAAGGGAAATTTATTTATTGTTGCTACGCCAATTGGTAATTTAGAAGATATAACATTAAGGGCATTAAAAATTTTAAAAGAAGTAGATATAATAGCAGCAGAAGATACAAGACATACATTGAAATTATTAAACCATTTTAATATTTCAAAGCCACTAATAAGTTATTATAGAGAGAACGAAAAAATAAAATCAGAAATTATTATTAATATGTTAATAGAAGGAAAAAATATTGCAATTGTTTCAGATGCAGGTACACCAGGAATATCTGATCCACGGAGAAGAAATTATAAAAAAGGCTATTGAAAATAATATTTTAGTTATTCCTATTCCAGGTGCTTGCGCTGCAGTTAATGCTTTAATTTGTTCTGGACTTTGTACGAAAGAATTTTGTTTTTTAGGTTTCTTACCTACAAATAAAAAAGAAAAAATAGAAAAATTAAAAGAAAATAAATATGAAACAAAAACAATAATCATATATGAAGCGCCACATAAATTAATAATAACATTACAAGATATTTTAGAATGTTTAGGAAATAGAAATATTTGCATAGCAAAAGAAATTACTAAAATTCATGAATATTTTTTTAGAGGAAAAATTTCGGAAGTACTGGAAAATATTTCAGAACCAAAAGGGGAATATATAATTATTGTAGAAGGAACAACTAAAACAATAAAAGAGGAAGAAATTGAAAAATTAAATCAATTAACTGTACAAGAACATTATAATTATTATTTAAAAGAAGGATTTAAGAAAAAAGAAATTGTTAAATTAATTGCAAAAGATAGAGGAGTTTCTAAAAACGAAATATATAAATATTTTATATAAGAAAAGAATTAAAGAGAGGATATTATATAAATGTATAAAAACCTCTCTTTAATTCTTTTTTAATTATTCAGCCTTTAATTCACTAATTTGTTTTGCACATTTTTCGCAAATTAATTTATCTTTATAAGAAACTAATTTTTTAGAATTACCACAGAACACACAATTTGGTTCATATTTTTTTAATATAATAGAAGAACCATCTACAAAAATTTCAATTGGATCTTTTTCTGCAATTTTTAGTGTATTTCTAAGTTCAATTGGAATAACTACTCTACCAAGTTCATCTACTTTTCTAATAATTCCTGTTGATTTCATACAATAATTTCCTCCTTAATTCTACAAAATTCGACATTTAATTGTACTCTAATAATATCATAAAATATCGTCTTGGGTCAATACAAATATCAAAATTAGTTATGGAAAATAAAAGAAAACGTAAAATTATGTATAAAAAACCGAAAAATAAAAGAATCTCTTGAGTAATAAGTATTATTTTTTACGAATAATATAAAAAAGAAAAAAATAAATAGGAGTTGCAATATATATGTTAAATTTTATTTGGCCTATTTTTATCATTATATCTTTTTCGTATGGGATTATAACAGGAAGAGTAAATGAAATTAATACAGGAATATTTAACTCTACAGAAGAAGCGGTAAAGTTTTGTATTGAATTATTTCGGAACAATTTGCCTATGGAATGGAATTATGCGGCATAGCTTCTAAAACAAAACTAACAAAAAATTTAACTAAAATATTAAAGCCAATTATTAATTTTTTATTTCCCGAAATAAAAAGAAACGAAAAAATTAATAATGAAATTTCTATGAATATTATAGCAAATATTTTGGGACTTGGAAATGCGGCAACTCCTTTAGGATTAAAGGCAATGAATTCACTACAAAAAATAAATTCAAAAAAAGATACTTTATCTAATTCAATGCTAATGTTAATAGTATTGAATACAGCGTCTATTCAAATTATACCTGCTACAGTTATTGCAATTAGAACATCATTACGGTAGCATAAACCCAAGTGGAATGTTAATTCCAATATGGATAGCAACTATAACAGCTGCGGTTGTAGCCATTACAACAACTAAAATATTTATAAAGTATGGAAAATAAAAAATAGGAGAAGGAGCTTATATGAATATAATTAATTATTTATCTAATGCTGCAATTCCTGTATCAATTTTATTTATTTTATTTTTTGGAATGAAAGAAAAACAAAAAGTTTTTGATATTTTTATAGATGGTGTAAAAGAAGGCATTCAAATTGTAATTACTATTTTTCCTAACTTATTAGGGCTATTTTTAGCAATTGGAGCATTAAGAAATTCTGGAATTTTAGATTTAATTATTAATTTCATACAACCAATGCTAAATATATTTAACATACCAAGCCAAATAATGCCATTAGCACTATTAAGACCAATTTCTGGAAGTGCTTCTATGGCAGTTGCAATTGATATTATGAAAAATTATGGAGTCGACAGCTTAATTGGAATGATAACTTCAACTATTATGGGGTGTACAGAAACAACATTATACACAATTGCTATTTATACAAGTGCTGTAAAGATTAAAAAAAGTAGATTCGTTTTATTTGCATCTATTATTGGAGATATAGTTGGAATAGTTACGTCTGTCGTAATTTGGCAACTTTTGTCGTAAAAAAATAATTGACAAATATAGGAAATTAATGTAAACTAGAATTAGTTATTTTTTTAGGAGTATTTATGTTTTTTCAAATTATATTTTTCTTCATATTATTTTTTTTTATAAGATATTTAATTCAAAAAATTTTCTCAAAAATAATTATTAAAAAAATTCAAAAAAACTAGTTATTAATCTTGTAGAGGAATAAAAATTCCTTTATATAAAATATTTTTTTAATAATTTTTTATATTTAAGTTAATTTTTATTCTTCTACACTGCCCCCTATAGAAATTAGCTGTCAAGCAATATTAATAAAAGGACTAGGAGCATTTCTGTTTGCAACATTTAAACAAATATTTTCGTTTGAGATTTTATTTTTACTTAATTGTTCTAAAACAGTCCTAAAGGCTAATTCTGGAAAATTATTTTCCTTACTTAAATGTCCAAGCATAACTGATTTTAAACCATATGGAACAAGTTTTGAAATTGTTTGACCAGCTAAAACATTAGAAAGATGACCATTTGGACCATCAATACGTTTTTTTAAAACATAAGGATATCGACTAAATTTTAATATTTCAGGTTCATAATTGGATTCTAACATAATAAAACTGCTATATTCTAAGTTTTTTAATATTTCTGGTGTTATATGCCCTAAATCTGTAGCAATACTTATTTTAGAAGAATTATTATATAAGTTAAAACCACAAGGATTAGCAGCATCATGGGGAATTGAAAATGGTAAAATTTCGATATCGCCTATAATAAATTTTTTATCAATAGAAAAGTAGTTAACATTATTAGGGCTAACTTTTTGCTTTTGATCTTCTCCAATTGCATTCCATGTTTCTAAATTTGTAAAAATAGGAATATTATATTTTTTAGAAATATTTCCAATAGACTTAATATGGTCGGAATGTTCATGTGTAATTAAAATTCCAGAAATTTTATATGGATTTATTTCTAAATATTCTAATGATTGTTCTATTTTTTTTAAACTAACTCCAGCATCAATTAAAAGGTTTGTATTATTGCTTTTTACGAACAAGCAATTTCCAGTGCTTCCGCTATATAAACTACAAAAATTTAACATTTGTTTTTTTCAGTCCTTTATATTAATCTAAGAGATGTTTTATCTAAAGTATTAATAAGTTTTATTATGATAATTATAATATTAAAAAACATATTATTAATTTTTAAATACAAATATTATTTACTCAGAAATTCTTTGGATATTGGCGCCAATTTTTTGAAATTTTTCTTCAATATTTTCATAACCTCTATCAATATGTTCTAAATTATGAACTTCCGTAATACCAGTGGCTGCGATACCAGCAATAATTAAAGCAGCGCCTGCTCTTAAATCTGTAACATATACAGGAGCACCAACTAAATTTTCTACACCTTCAAAAAAAGCGGTTTTTCCTTGTGCTGTAATACGAGCCCCCATATTGTTTAGTTCATTAGTATATTGAAATCTTGATTCCCAAATTCCCTCGTTGATTACACTAGTTCCATTAGCAGTAGCTAAAACAACTCCCATTTGTGGTTGTAAATCTGTTGGAAAGCCAGGATATGGTAATGTTTTAACTGTTGCTCTAGATGGTCTAGTATTACACCAAACTCTTAATTTATCGCCATTACTGTCTACATTTCCACCAATTTCTAAAATTTTTGCAGTAACAGATTCTAAATGCTTTGTAATACAATTTTTTATTAATAAATCTCCGCGAGTGGCAATAGCAGCTAACATAAAAGTACCAGCTTCTATTTGGTCTGGAACTACAGAATAAGAAGCTTTTCCATGCAATGATTTAACACCATGAATTTTAATTACATCTGTTCCAGCTCCACGTATGTCAGCACCCATAGTATTTAAAAAATTAGCTAAATCTACAATGTGAGGTTCTTTTGCTGGATTGTCTATAATTGTTGTACCTTCTGCTAAAACAGCAGCTAACATAACATTAATTGTTGCACCAACAGATGCAATATCTAAATAAATAGAATTTCCTGTTAATTTTTCAGCAGATGCTGTAATTACTCCTTGAGATATTTCTGTTTTAGCACCTAGGGCTTCAAAACCTTTTATATGTAAGTCAATAGGTCTTGCTCCTAAATTACACCCACCAGGTAAGCCAACCTTTGCAGATCCACATCTTCCCAAAAGAGAACCTATTAAATAATAAGAAGCTCTAAATTTTCTTGTTATTTCTATAATATCGGCATAACAATTAATATTTCTTGTATCTATAGTAATTTCATTTTTTGTATTCCAAGTAATTTTTGCTCCCAATTTTTTTAATATTTCGCAATATAGTGTTACATCACTAATATTTGGTACGTTTTCAATAGTACAAATATCGTTAATTAATATAGTTGCCGGTAAAATTGCAAGAGCTGCATTTTTAGCACCACTAATTTTTACTTCTCCCTTTAAAGGAGTTCCGCCTTTAATTATTAATTTATCCAAAATATTCTCCTTACCTTTAAAATTCATAAAATAAAAATAGTTAAAAAAAATTTAATTTAGTAGTTTTTATGAAAATTAAATTATATTGGTTAGAAAGTTTAACTTTAATAGTTAACAAAATAGGATGTGCTTATACATCCTATTAAATTTAATTTATATATATCATAAAAAATAATCTTTGACAACAGTTTTATTATTTTTTTGCTGTAAATGTATTAGAAATATTATTAAAAAATTCTAATATTTTAAATTTAAATTTTACTTCTTCATTCTCTTTAGAAATAATGGCGAATTCTTCTTCTGACAGATTAGATTCCAAAATTTCTTTTGATTCATCAGGAACAATTCCAGAACTTATATCTACAAAACATAAAGGAGGAAACATTACGCACCACCAATTTTGACCTGAAGCTGAACCTAATTCAATTTTCAATGCATCATACATTCCTGCGGGTAATGAAATATCCCCATAATTTTTTGTAGGGAAATAAAATTCATTTATACTAATTTTTACCGAGTAATCATAACCATTTTCTCTTATTACATTTTCTGCAATTTCTTTAAATTTATTTAAGTTTTCTTTTGCGAGTTCCATTACCTCTTCTTTTGAATTTAAATTTTCAGAAATAGAAGATAAATATTTAATTTCTGCATCACGAATTTTATACTTTAGATTTTGATCTTCAACTGAATTGCTATTTGCAATAATATGCAAACGAAAAACATTATCAGCTAAATTAGTAGATACAGCCTTAACATATGATATTGCGGACACACTAGTATATAAAAACAACAATATTAATAAAATTAAATATTTTTTAAAATTTTTATTCAAAATAATCACCATCTTTTTTAACCTTTTTTGTAAATTTATCTCTTTAAAAAAAGTATTAACCAAAATTAAAAAAATATACATTGTCGAATTTCCGTATACGATTTTTAATTTTTATTATTGACTTATAAAAATAAAAATGGTAATATTTACCAGTAAACAAAAATAGCTATTTAAAATATTTACATATGGAGGGGTTTTAATGGAATTAAAGAAAGTAAAAAGAATTTGCAGCTTTAGTGTAAGTAATTGGCATTTAATTACCATGATTATACCATATTTAAATAAAGAACTAGAAAATGAGCATCCAATATGTACTTTTTTTGAAACAGACATGGAAGAAATTATAAAAGAATTTTTAAAAAAACTAACATTAAAAAATGAGCTGAAAAATGAATTAGCGAATTTAAATTGGAGTAGTAATAAAAAATATAAATATACACAAATAGAAGAGCAACTAAATAATATAAATAATAAAAATATTACAATAATAGTAAGTGGAAGTAAAAACTATATTGAAAAAATAAATAATTATATTAATAAATGGTTTAAAAATTTAAAAACAGAAAGACAAGTTATAATCGTAAATTGTTATGAGGTAATGCAATTTAATAGTAGTATTAAAGAAATTTTAGAAAAACATGATAAAATATTAAATACTTCTGGAGAAAAAGAAATAAACGAAGTTTTTGATGGCTACGAAAAGAACAAACAAGATGTTGTTTAAGATTGACGAAAAAAATTAAATGGTATATCATATAGAAAAAAAGGAGTGAAAATATAAAAATGAATGAACTTTATGAACAAATAAAAGAATTACTACAAAAATATGGACAAGAGCATTTATTACTAAAATATATGGAGATGACAGAATCAAACCAAGAAAAATTGTTAAAACAGATTAAATCTATAAATTTTGAACAAATGAAACAATTATATAATAAAACAAAAGAAAAATTTGAAAACAGTAAAGATAAAATAGAACCAATTTCTTTTTTAGACAAGAGTAAAATGACAAAACAAGAAATAGAAGACAAAACTAAAATTGGAGATGAAATAATAAAAAAAGAGAAATTAGCTTATGTAACAATGGCTGGTGGACAAGGAACTAGACTAGGGCATGTTGGTCCAAAAGGCACTTATGAATTAGTTGACGGAAAAACATTATTTGAACTTATTTGTGATACTTTAAAACAGGCAAATAAAAAATACAATATTTCGATTCCTTGGTATATTATGACAAGTAAAGAGAACAATGATGACACAGTAAAATTTTTCGAAGATAAAAATTATTTCGGATATAATAAAAAAGATATTACATTTTTTAAACAGGGCCAATTACCAATGATAAGTAAGGATGGAAAAATTTTGCTAGATAAAGATGGATTTATAAAAGAAGCTGCTGATGGACATGGAGGTACTTTTGAATCTATAATTAAAAATAATATTTTAGAAGACATGAAAAAAAGAAATATCGAATGGGTATTTATTTCTGGAATTGATAATCCTTTAGTAAAAATGGTAGATCCGTTATTTATAGGGTTAGCAAAAGAAAGAAATGTGCTAGTAGCTGGGAAGTCATTAGTAAAAACATGTCCAGAAGAAAAAGTGGGAGTATTTTGTAAGAGAAATGGAAGACCAAGTGTAATAGAATATACAGAAATTTCAAAAGAAATGTCAGAACAAACAAATGAGAATGGAGAATTACTTTATGGAGAAGCACATATATTAACAAATATGTTCAATATAAAAGCATTAGAACAAATTGGAGAAAATAAATTACCATATCATAGTGCATTAAAAAAAGCAGAATACTTAAATGAAAAAGGAGAAATTGTAAAACCTGATGTTCCAAATGCTTATAAGTTTGAAAGTTTTATATTCGACGCATTTGAAAGACTAGATAATATGATGATTATGAGAGTAAAAAGAGAAGAAGAATTTGCGCCTGTAAAAAATGCAACAGGTGTAGACAGCCCAGAAACAGCTAGACAATTGTATTTAAATTATAAGGCGAAAAATCAATAAAATATATAAATTTTAAAATATATGAAATATTATATAAAATAATGAAGGAGGATATATATGGAATATAGAAAAGAATATGAAAAATGGTGTAATAGTCCATTTTTTGATGAAGAAACAAGGAATGAGTTAGCAAAAATAAAAAATAATGAAAAAGAAATAGAAGATAGGTTTTATAAAAATTTAGAATTTGGCACAGCAGGACTAAGAGGAATTATAGGTGCAGGCACAAATCGAATGAATAAATATACTGTTACAAAAGCCACGCAAGGTTTAGCAAATTTTATTAATTCACAGGGGAAAGCCAGTAGAGGAGTTGTAATTGCCTATGATTCACGACATATGTCTAAAGAGTTTAGCGACTATGCAGCTCTTACATTAAATGCAAATGGAATAAAAACTTATGTATTTGAATCTTTAAGACCAACTCCAGAACTATCTTTTGCAATTAGAAAATTAAATGCTATATCTGGAATTGTAATTACTGCAAGCCATAATCCTCCAAAATATAATGGATACAAAGCCTATTGGGAAGATGGAGCACAAATTTCTTCGCCAATAGATAAGTTAATTATCGAAGAAGTTAATAAAGTTACTGATTATGAACAAGTAAAAACAATAGATATGGAAAAAGCAAAAGAAAACGGCTTATACAACTTAATTGGAGAAGAAATTGATAATGCATATATTGAAGAAATAAAAAAATTGGTACTAAATCCAGAAATAATAAAGAAACATAAAGATCTAAAAATTGTATATACTCCATTACATGGAGCAGGAAATATACCTGTAAGAAGGGTGTTATCAGAACTTGGATTTGAAAATATTAATGTTGTACTAGAGCAGGAAAAACCAAATGGGGATTTTCCAACAGTAAGGTATCCAAACCCGGAGGATACAAAAGCATTTGATCTAGCTTTAGATTTAGCAAAAAAAATAGACGCTGAAATAGTGTTAGCAACAGATCCAGATGCGGATAGACTTGGGATTTTTGTTAAAGATGTAAAAAGTGGTCAATATATACCATTTACAGGAAATATGTCATGTTTATTACTCGCAGAATATAGAATTAGTCAGATAAAAGAAAGAAATCTATTACCTAAAAATGGGGCTATAATAAAATCAATAGTTTCATCTAATTTAGCAGATGCAATTGCCAAATATTATAATTTAAGACTATTTGAAGTTCTAACAGGATTTAAAAATATTGGAAAACAAATGAAAAATTTTGATGAAACAAAAGATTGTGAATATGTTTTTGGATATGAAGAAAGCTATGGGTGCTTAATTGGAACATATGCAAGAGATAAAGATGGAGTTTCTGCAGTAATGGGATTATGTGAAGCCGCTGCTTTTTATAAAGAAAAAGGATTAACCTTATGGGATCAAATGATAAATATTTATGAAAAATATGGTTATTATAAAGAAGGTGCTGTATCTATAACTTTAGAAGGAGTAGAAGGAGCTCAAAAAATTAAACAAATTATGGTAAATTTAAGACAAAAAAATATTGAAAAAATTGGAGAATATAGTGTTTTAAAAATAAGAGACTATGAGTTAGACAAAATAATAGATGTAAAAACAAAGATAGAAACAAAAACAGGGTTACCAAAATCTAATGTTATATATTATGAATTAGAAGATGATGCTTGGGCATGTATTCGACCATCTGGAACCGAGCCTAAAATTAAATTATATGTTGGAGTAAAGGGAAATAGCATGAAAGATTCACAACAAAAAATTGACAAATTATGTGAACAAATAAAAGAGCTATTATAAAACTTAGAGTATAGAAAAATTTAAACATTTAAATAAAATAATTATTTAAAATTGAATAATTTAACCATAAAATGGCAATGCTATTATTAAACTTTTAAAAGGAAAGGAATGATAGCATTGCCAAATTTAAATCAAGCAGAATTACAAAACTTAAGACACATTATAGGATCGCAAGAAACAAATTATGAGAAACTAAATACTTATGCTTCTCAGGCAGTAGATCCACAAATTAAGCAGATGTTTACAAAATCTGCACAGGATGCTTTAAATACAAAAACAAAATTAATGTCATTTTTAAATAATTAGGAGGAAAACAATGGAAGAAAAAACAATGATAAACGATATTTTAGCAAATGTTAAATCAGAATTGACAACTTATCAAGGTGCTATTTCAGAGACTGCAAATGCAGAACTAAGACAAACATTTCAAAATATAAGGAATTCAACAGAGTGCTTTCAATATGAATTATTTAAAATAGCACAAAGTAAAGGATACTATAAACCTGCAGCACCAGCAAGTCCAATGGAAATAACAAATGTAAAAAATGAATTACAACAATAAGATTGTATATAAAATAAACGACGATTTGTCGTTTATTTTTTGTACAATCTTAAAACTTGAAAACTTTGCAATTTTACTATATAATTATTACATTAAATTTTGAAGGAGAGAGATTATATGTTTCAAAAATTAGAGGCTGTAGAAAAAAGATATGAAGAATTAAATGAAAAAATATCTAATCCAGATGTAATTAATAATCAAGACGAATGGAAAAAAATGATGAAAGAACATTCTGACCTAATTGATATTGTTACAAAATATAGGGAATACAAAAAAATAAAACAAAATATTATGGATGCAGAAACTATGCTAGAAGATAAAGAATTAAAAGAACTAGCAGAAATAGAAATACAAGAAAATAAAGAAAAACTGCCACAAATTGAAGAAGAACTAAAAATACTATTAATACCAAAAGATAAAGATGATGAAAAAAATATTATTTGCGAAATAAGAGCTGGAGCAGGAGGAGAAGAAGCAGCACTCTTTGCTGGTACTTTATTTAGAATGTATTCTATGTACGCAGAAAGAAAGCATTGGAAAATTGAAATTTTAAATGAAAATGAAACTGGACTTGGAGGATATAAAGAAATTTCTTTTATGATTACAGGAAGGGGAGTATATAGTAGACTAAAATTTGAAAGTGGAGTACATAGGGTACAAAGAGTACCAGAAACAGAAAGTAGTGGAAGAATACATACTTCAACAGCAACTGTTGCTGTGCTACCAGTAGTAGAAGATGTAGAAATAGAAATTAATCCAGCAGATATTAAAATGGAAGTATTCCGATCTTCTGGAGCGGGTGGACAACATGTAAATAAAACTTCATCAGCAGTAAGACTAATTCATATTCCAACAGGTATGGTAGCTGAATGCCAAACAGAAAGATCTCAATTACAAAATAGAGAATATGCTATGAGATTATTACGTTCAAGATTGTATGAAAAAGAAAAAGCAGAACAAGATGCAAAATTAGCTAATGAAAGGAAAAGTCAAGTAGGTAATGGAGACAGAAGTGAGAAAATTCGTACATATAATTATCCACAAGGACGTATTACAGACCATAGAATAGGATTAAGCATTTATCAAATGGAAGATTTTTTAAATGGAAACTTAGATGAAATGATAGATAGTTTAATTGCAGCTGATAGAGCAGAAAAATTAAAAGGAGAAGAAAATTAATTTAAAAGAATAAAATAAAACTTCTTTAAATACACTATAAGAAAAGAGATTTCAATAAAAAAATTTAAAGAGGTTTTTTATGAACGAAATTTTAAGAACAACATTATTGGGCTTGTTTTTTGGGACATTTGGTACTACAATTGGTGGAATAATAGGAATATCATTTAAAAATATATCAAATAAAATTTTAAGTTTTATTTTAGAATTTGCAGCAGGATTAATGATTTCAATTGTATGCTTTGACTTAGTACCAGAAGCTTTAGAACTAACTAATTTATCGACAGTTTTTTTTGGAATCATACTTGGTGTGGTAAGTATGATTTTATGTGATAGTATTATTAAAAATAAATATAATGTAAATAAAAAAATAAGAAAAGATACAAATTCTCTATTAAAAACAGGAATTATTGTAGGAATAGGATTAGCATTACATAACTTACCAGAAGGTTTAGCAATTGGCTCAGGTTTTGGGGCATCATATAAATTGGGAATATCATTAGCATTAGCAATCGCATTACATGATGTTCCAGAAGGAATATCTATGGCTGTTCCCATGCAATCTGGGGGAATGAAAAAAACGAAAGCACTATTTTATACATTTGCTTCAGGATTAACAACTGGAATAGGGGCTTTTTTTGGAGCATTTGTGGGAAATATATCACAAAATTTAATTAGTTTGTGCTTAGCTTTTGCAGCAGGTGCTATGCTATATATTGTATCACGGGGAATTAATACCAGAATCAAATAAACTATATAATGGAAGATTTGGTACGCTAGGAAATATATTAGGATTTATTATAGGAATTATTGCAATGAATATTTAATATTAAGATAGTTAAAAAAGAAAAAATATTGTTTTATTTTTTTTTTAGGTATGCTAAAATTAAAAAAACAAAAAATAATATAATAACTATTGGAGGCAATATGTTAAAAATAATGTTTATATGTACTGGAAATATATGTAGAAGTGCTATGGCAGAAGGAATTATGAGAAAAAAAGTACAAGAGGAAAATATAGATGCTATAGTTTATTCTTGTGGAATTTATGCAGAAGATGGTGATAATGCAACACATAATGCAATTGAAGCTACTAAAGATTATGAAGTAGACATTTCTAACCATAAGGCAACAAATATTAAAAAATCTTTAATTGAAGAAATGGACATAATTTTATGTGCAACAAAAGGACATAAAAATATAGTTTTACAACTTTACCCTAATTTGAAAAATAAAGTATTTACTATAAAAGAATATGCTGGGGAAGGAGAAAATGATATTGCTGATCCATGGGGATATAATCTTGACACATATAAAAAATGTGCAAAAGAAATAGTACAAGCCATTAATAAAATAATTGAAAAATTAAAGAAGAATATTGACAAATAGAAATAATGTTATACAATAGTACCGAACACAAGTTCTAAAGGAGAAATTAAAAAATGCAAAATTTATTAAATGAATTAAATAATAAACAATTAGAAGCAGTTATAAACACAGAAGGTCCATGCTTAGTAATTGCAGGAGCAGGAAGCGGTAAAACAAAAGTACTAACACATAAAATAGCATATTTAATACAAGAAAAAAATATTAAACCTTGGTCTATATTGGCAATTACATTTACAAACAAGGCAGCTAAAGAAATGAAAGAGAGAATTGAAAAATTAGTTGGGGATGCAACTAAAGATATGTGGATAGGAACATTTCATTCGATTTGCGTAAGAATTTTAAGAAGATGTATTGATAAAATAGGTTACGACTCTTCATTTGTTATATTTGATACTTCTGACCAAAAGACTTTAATAAAACAATGTATAAAAGAAATTAATATAGACGACAAAATGTTTACAGATAAAAGTGTTTTATCTGAGATTAGTAATGCAAAAAATGAAATGTTAGAACCATCTGAATATGCTTTAAAAGTAAATGGAGACTTTAGAAAAGAAAAAATAGCAGAAGTATATAAACTATATCAAACTAGATTAAAAATAAATAATGCAATTGATTTTGATGATATTATCAATTTGACAATTAAGGTACTAATGGAAGACCCAGAGAGTTTAGAATATTATAGCAACAAATTTCAATATATTTTGGTAGATGAATATCAAGATACAAATAAAGCACAATTTACATTAGTTACAATGCTTGCCTCAAAATATGGAAATATTACAGTTGTAGGAGATAATGACCAAGGAATATATTCTTTTAGAGGTGCAGACATATCTAATATATTAAATTTTGAACATGATTTTCCAGGAACAAAAATTATAAAATTAGAGCAAAATTATAGATGTACAGAAAATATTTTAAATGTAGCAAATGCCGTCATTAAAAACAATGAAACAAAATATGTTAAAAAATTATGGACACAAAACGAAGAAGGAAAAAAGCCAACGGTATATGTGGGAAAAGATGAGTATGATGAAGCAAGATATATTGTAAGTCAAATAAATTCATTAAAGAGAGAAGAATACTATAAATATTCTGATTTTACAGTTTTATATAGAATGAATACACAATCAAGAGCAATAGAAGACATTTTAAGAAGGGAAGATATACCATATAAAATTGTAGGAGGATTAAAATTTTACGAAAGAAAAGAAATAAAAGATATTATTGCATATTTAAGATTAGTTCAAAATAATGCAGACAATTTAAGCTTAATAAGAATTATTAATGAACCTAAAAGGGGAATAGGAAAAACAAGTTTAGACCAAATAGAAGAAATTGCAAACCAAAAAAATATGTCTATGTTTGAAGTTTTAAAAAAAGCTAATGAGTATAATTTAAATAGAGTTTTTGCTAATTCTAGGGAATTTATTGAAATAATAGAAGAAATATCTAAAAATAAAGATAGTTTAACAATTTCTGAGTTAGTAAAAAATATTTTAAATAAAACTGGATATACTAAAGCTTTAAAAATTGAAAATACTATAGAAGCGGAAAATAGAATTGAAAACTTAGAAGAATTTTTGACAGTAACCATGGAATTTGAAGAAGAATATGCAGACAATTCACTAGCAGAATTTTTGGAGTCTGTAACATTATCTAGTGATATTGACAATATGGAGGAAACAGAAAATTCTGTTACATTAATGACTTTACATAGTGCAAAAGGATTGGAATTTCCGGTTGTATTCTTAGTAGGAATGGAAGAGGGAATTTTTCCAGGATACCGTTCTATTGGAACAGAAAAAGAAATAGAAGAAGAAAGAAGATTGTGTTATGTTGGAATTACAAGAGCAAAAAATTATTTATATTTAACATGTGCAAAACAAAGAACTATGTTTGGCTCAACCTCATGTAATCCTGCATCTAGATTTTTAAAAGAAATTCCAAAAGAATTACTAGTTGGAGATGAGGAAAATTCTGAAGAAAACAAAGAAAAGCTTATATACTCTACTTATGAATGGGAATATGGTAAAAATTTAAAAACATTTAAAAAATATCAATTTAATGATTTTAATGAAACAGGTTATAATGCTGCTACAAAAATCAATTCAAATTTTTCTTATAGTACAGCAGAAAGTTTTTTAAATACAATAAGTAAAAAAGACGAGAATGTAAACTTATCAAAGTATAAGAAAGGTCAACGTGTATATCATAAAAAATTTGGTGAAGGGACTATTAATTCGTTGGAAACAGAAGAAAACGATATTAAAGTTGATATAGAATTTGATAAAGTAGGACATAAAAGGCTAATGGCAAAGTTTGCTGGATTAGAAATTATTGAATAAAAGAACACACAAAATAAAGTGTGTTCTTTTATTGGGTATTGTTATTCCACCCTTTTATGTTACTTCTTCTAATAGCACCAAATAAATTAGCTTTAATATTTGGGATATTTTTTTTAAAAGTAGAAATTAATTTTTTCATATCTTCTCTTTTTGTATGTCCATCCATAGGACAACATTTATTCATCAACATAATATTTTCTTTTTTTACAAAACGTACAATATCTTTTTCTTCTGTATATAAGAGAGGTCTTATAACCGTAATACCTGTTTTATCTTGAAAACTAACAGGAGAAAAAGTATGAACTTTGCCTCCGTAGAGTAAATTTAAAAAGAAAGTCTCTATTAAATCATCCATATTATGGCCAAGAGCAATTTTATTACAACCTTGCCTAATGGCTGTGCTATTTAAAATTCCACGTCTTAAGTTAGCGCATAAAGAGCATGGATTTTTTTCTTTTCTTTCATCAAAAACAATTTGTTTAATATAACTTTTTTCTATGATAAAAGGAATTTCTTTTTCGGCACATAAAGATTGAATATATGAATAATCAAAACCTTCAAAACCGGAATCAATAGTAATTGCCATTATTTTAAAATCTTTAGGGTAAAAAATTTGCAGATTTTTTAATGCTAAAAGAAGAGTAATAGAATCTTTGCCTCCAGAAACACCAACAGCAATTTTATCCCCATTTTCAATCATAGAATATTCTTCAACAGCTCTTCGCAAATTACCTAATATACGTTGCATAAGTCCTCCCAAAATGTAAAATAATATTTGATATAGGAATTATACAATATTAAGAGAATATAAATCAATATAAAGTATTATTTTAATTAGTCTTTATTTAAAATAAAAAGCATTTTCAATAATTATAGAAAACAATTATTTAAATTAAAAATTTTCCAGGAATACAAATTTTTTTAGCAAAATTTAAAAAAATTATTGACATATTAGAAAAAATATTGTAATATATATAAGCAACTGCAAGTAAACAGTTGCTTATATAATTTTTTTTGGGCCATTAGCTCAGGTGGTAGAGCACTTGACTTTTAATCAAGTTGTCCCGCGTTCGAGT
>USIO01000010.1 GCA_900554815.1 uncultured Clostridium sp. | reverse complement strand
GAATTCAAAAAGAATTAGAAAACGAGAATATTAAAATAGATATAATTAAAGCTGATGTTTCAAAAAAAGCGGATGTATTAGCAATGATTTCATATGTTATTGAAAAATATCATAGAATTGATGTACTAATTAATAATGCTGGAATATCGCAAGAAAGATTATTTACTGATATAAATGATGAAGAATGGAATGAGATAATTGATGTGAACCTGAATTCGGTTTATTATTGTACAAAAGCAGTTATTCCTTATATGATACAAAGAAAATCTGGGTGTATAATTAATATATCATCTATATGGGGAGTAACAGGAGGATCTTGCGAAGTTGGTTATTCTACATCTAAAGCAGCTATAATTGGATTTTCTAAGGCGTTAGCAAAAGAAATGGGCCCATCTAATATTAGAATTAATTGCATAGCTCCAGGAATAATTGATACAGATATGAATAAAAATTTAAATGAAAACGATATAGAAGCTATTAAAGAAGAAATTCCACTAAACAGAATAGGAGTATCAACAGATATTGCAAAATGTGCTAAATGGTTAATTGAAGATAATTATACAACTGGACAGGTTATAAATATTAATGGCGGGTGGTATATTTAAAAAAGAGACTGTAAAAAAATTAAAATCTTTATTAATAAAGCATATTTAAATTAAAAAATGAGATTTGAGCTAAAAATTTAACTCAAATCTCTTTTTTCTGTGGTACTTTTTTACAGTCCATTTTTAGTTTTCTGATTGTCTTTTTTTATAATTTCCTGATATTAATTTTGGAAAATAATGAATCATCTTATATATTGCAAGTCTTATTTTTTTACTCCAAATATAGGATTTTCTTAATTTTCGAGAAGAGGCTACTATTAAAGATAGATCTTTATCTGAATTATCTACCTCAAATTTTTCAATTGGAAAAGAATAATTACAGTTATTATTATTATCCCAACAATCATTCTCATTTTTAAAACAGAAATTAAGCGAATCAGAAGAAATAAGATATATTTCTGCTTGAAAACCTAAATCTGTTTTTTCCATTTTAATTTCTCCTATGTTTTCCCATAACAATCCAAAACCATAATGAATATAAACTTCTTTTGAACCATCTTGAAAGAAGGTACCAGTATAAGAAATTTTAACAGTTTGATTTTCAATCAATTTATCTGTATTAAAGAAAATATTTTTACATAATTCCATTATAAAACTCTCCTTATTTATCTTTTGCTATGATTATTATAGTATTAAAAATAAATTTGTTCAAGTATTTTTCGCAAATTTTTTTAATTTATATTAAAATTCGTCACAAAATAAATTATATACAAACTTTTCCGACAATATAAAAAACATCTTTTTCTGAAATAACAATATCTTCAAACTCTGGATTATCAGCTCGTAGTATAATATTGTCTTTCTTAGTAATAAATCTTCTAACAATAACTGCGTTATTATAAGAGAATAAACCAATATTTTTATTTTCAAGTGGAGAATTAAATTCTATAAAAACGTATGAATCTTTATTAAATGTTGGTTTCATGGCTTCATCATTTAATTTTACTGCAATAGCAGAGTTTGGAATACTAGATGGACAATCAATAAATCCGCTAATACTATCAACTGCAAGTACTTTATTGTAAGAAATATGTTCTACGACATGATAGCTTTCCTGCTCTTCATTAATTGTTTTGTCATATGTATACATTAATTGTTGATAAGGAATATCTAATGCTTTACAAATATTTTTTAAAGCTTTATGACTTGGATTTCTTTCCCCTTTTTCAATATGTGTTAAATGTCCAATATTAATATCTGTTAATTTAGCAAGTTGTGTTTTTGACATTCCTTTTTCTTTTCTAACTTTTGCAATCATCTCACCTATCATAAAAAAATCTCCTTTGCAATATTTTTCTACATTATATACAATTTTATGTAATTTGTCTAGTAGTAAATAAAAAATAATTTATGATATTTTTCTTAATTAAAATATCATAACAAGTATTGACTTGTCAATTTGTTTTATGATAAACTATTGCCACAAGGACAATTAAGGAGGTGCTTTTATGCACAAAAATAATATGAGAAATATTAGAAACAGTAAGAATATTACACTAGAGAGATTATCAAAAATTACGGGAATATCAGTAGGATATTTGTGTCATTTAGAAAAAGGTACAAGGTCAAATCCTTCTATGCAGGTAATGGAATTAATTGCTATGGGATTAGAAAGTTCTGTTGCAGAAATTTTTTTTGACAAGTAATATATATATATATAAGACAATACGTAAAATAGAAATAATAAAATATTTTTCTTTAAATTTAAATATTTTAAAATTTGTTGTAAAAAAGTATTTTTTATGATAATATGTCATTAAATAATATTTTTTCTAAAGGAAAAATTTTGTAAGGGGAATAAAAATGAGTTTAGATGAGAATAAAGAAAAAGAAATTATAAATAATTCAAATATTACAAATGAAGAAAAAAATATGGAAGAAGATATAGAGTTAACAGATAAACAACAAGAACAACAAGCAGAAGATATAAAAGAATTAGAAAAAGCTGCAGAAAATACAAACGAAGTAACACAAACAAAACCAGAAGAAAATATAGATGAAAAAAAACAAGATATAGCTAATAAAAAGGAAAATGAAAATACAGAATATAAGCCTGTTGAAAATAAGAAGACAAAAAAGCAAGTAAAAACTGTAATTGCAGTTTTAATAATTGTTGCTATTGTATTAATTATTTCATTAGTTTCAACAATATTTGCTTTAGTGAATTTAACTAACAATAAAGTAATAGATGGAATTACTATTAAAGGAGTAGAACTTGTAGGATTTTCAAAAGAAGATGCAAAATTAGAAATGGAAGAGCTTATTAAACAACAATTAAGCATGCAAATTATTTTGCAATATGAAGATTATGAAACATCTATTAGTCCAGAGCAAATAGAAGCTAGTTATAATATAGACAAAGCTATAGAAATAGCTTATTCAATTGGAAGAGAAGGAAATATTATAAAAAATAATTATGATATATTATTTGCTATGTTATTTGGTAAAAACATTGATATAGATTTTTCATATAATGATAAAAGCTTAACACAAATGTGTGAAGATATTTCCAAAAAAATACCAGGGGCAATGAAGGAAACAAGTTATTACATTGAAGGAGATAAACTTATTATTACAAAAGGAACAGTAGGAAAAGTAATAAAGATAGAAGAATTAAAGAAAAAAATTATTAGTCAAATTATAGAAGGAACAAATAAAAATGTAATAGAGATACCTGTTGAAGAAAAAGAACCAGAAGAAATTAGTATTGAAAAGATTTATAAAGAGATATATAAAGAACCAAAAGATGCTTACTATACAACAGAACCTTTTACAATCTATCCACACGAAGACGGCGTAGACTTTGCGATAACTATGGAAGAGGCTAAAAAACTATTGGAAGAAGAAAAACAAGAATACGAAATACCATTAAAATATACTTCCCCTGAAAAAACAACTCATGACATAGGCACAGAAGCCTTCCCAGACCTAATTTCTAGGTTTTCTACAAAATATGACGTTACACTTAGAAACAGAACAACAAATTTGGAATTAGCTTCTAACAAAATAAATGGTTATGTTCTTTTACCTGGAGAGGAATTTTCTTACAATAAAGTTGTTGGAGAACGTACTATTGCAGCAGGATATAAAGAAGCTGCAATGTATTCTGGAGGAGAAGTAGTAGATGGATTGGGAGGAGGAATTTGCCAAATATCTTCAACTTTATATAATGTTGTAGTAAAGGCAAATTTAGAAGTAACACAAAGAAGTAACCACCAATTTGTAACTTCATATGTGGATGCAGGAAAAGATGCAACAGTAGTTTATGGTGCAATTGATTTTAAATTTGTTAATACAAGAAAATATCCAATTAAAATTACAAGTACAGTTAAAAATGGTATTGTTGAAATGAAAATTTTTGGAGTAAAAGAAGAAGTAGAATATGATATAGAAATAGAGACTGAAACTTTGAGCTATATACCATATAGCGTAAAATATATTGAAGATTCAAAATTAAATGCAGGAGAAGAAATAGTACAGCAATATGGGGCATCAGGACGCAAAACAAAAGCTTATAAAGTGTGCAGATTAAATGGAGCAATAGTTTCTAAAACACTTATTTCTACAGACACTTATAGCCCTATGAATAAAATTATAAGGAGAGGAACTAAAGGAGCAACAACAGTAAAATCAACATCTCCAACAGAAACACAATAATATATTTAAAGACACTTTCTAAAGATATTTTTTCAAATTAATTTCTGATTTAGAGAGGTGTCTTTTATATATGATAGTTATTTTATAAAATAATATTGACTTAAGAATTAAACTAAAGTATAATATACAAGAATTTGATATGCGCTATTAGCTCAGCTGGTAGAGCAGCTGACTCTTAATCAGAAGGTCCGCGGTTCGATCCCGCGATGGCGCACCAAGCAAAACCCGCTAGTTCATACGATACAGCGGGTTTATTATTTTTGGAAAATGATTAAATATTTTATATAAATTCGCCATTTTAAATAGTTTAGTGTGTCAAATCTTCTTGACAAAACATTTTAGATTTTAAATTATGTTCACATAATTTATTTAAAAGTGATAGTTTTGAAAATAAAATATAAAGAATATAAAATTTATAATTAAATAAATCATTGTATTGAAATAAAAAAAATATGTTGATATAATATTTTATATACATTAGGAAAGAAGGAATTAATTTTGATAATAAATAATACAGTAAAGGAAATCATAGAATGGACTATATGTATTGTTATTGCAATTTTATTGGGGTTAGGAATAAAATATTATGTTGGAACTCCTACATTAGTACAACATACATCTATGTATCCAACATTAAAACCCGGAGAAAGGCTGTTGCTTAACCGATTATATAGAACATTCAAAGATACTCCAAAACGAGGCGAAATTATTACTTTTGAAGCACCAAGTGGTGAAGCAGAAAGTATTGAAAACCCTATTGCCTCTTATGATAGAACTTCAGAAGGATGGGTTAGTGATTTTGTCTATTATGTATTAGAAATTAATAAAACAAGCTATATTAAAAGGGTAATTGGATTACCTGGGGAACATGTTCAAATAAAAGATGGAAAAGTATTTATTGATGGAAAACTTTTAGAAGAAAATTATTTACATGATGATGTTTATACAACAGAAGGTGGAGCCTATATAGACTTAGTAGTACCACAGAATTGCATTTTTGTAATGGGAGACAATAGATCTGCTAGCTTGGATAGTAGAAGTTTTGGATGCATTCCAATATCAAAAATAGAAGGGAAAGTATTATTAAGATTTTGGCCTTTAAATGAGTTTGGAACAATAAAATAAAGAATACTAAAATATATAAAAATGTATTTAATTTCTAAAATTGAATACATTTTCTTATTAAAAAAATTTAATTTTTAATAAGTTTTGATTATTATAGATTACGAAGTAATTTTTATTCTTAATTTTAGTAATACAATAAAAAATGCAAGAAAGGATAATAAAATGCAAGAAATAAACAAAATGGAAGATGATCTATTAATTGCAAAATTAGAAGATAAAATTAAATTTTGCAAAACAAGAAACATTATTACGAATACTAACTTTTTAAACTTACATGAAGAAGTAATAATTAATAAATTTTTGGCACAAGAAAAAATTGATAATTACTTCTTTTACGGCGGATATGAAAAAGCAGAAAGAAAAATATTATTTTTATATCCAGATAAAATAACTGAAAATATAATAAAACAGGTAATGAAAGATTCCATTAGAGTAATTAAAATACAATTGCCTAAAAATGAGCATTATACACATAGCCAATATTTAGGTGGAATTATGAAATTAGGAATAAAAAGGGAAAAAATTGGAGACATTTTAGTTAATGAAAATGGAGCAAATATTTTTGCTTTACCAGATGTTGTAGAATTTTTATTGCTTAAATTAAAAGAATTAACAAGATTTCAAAATGCAAATATAAGACAATGTGAGATAAATGAAACATTATCAACAGAAGAAAAAACAGAGAAGTTTCAAATTATTGTTCCAAGTTTTCGTTTAGACTCTGTAATTGCACAATGTATTCATTTAAGCAGAACTAAAGCTGTAGAAACTATTTCACAGGGAAGAGTTTTTATTAATTTTGAAGTTTGCCAGAACAATTCTAAGAATCTAAAAGTGGGGGATTGTATTAGTATAAGGGGAAAAGGTAGATTTTATATTATTAATCAAAAAGGACAAACAAAAAAGGATAAAATTATATTAGAAATAGAAAGAAAAGTTTAAATATATAAAAATTAATGTTTTTTAAAGGGGGCAAATAATATTATGATAAAAATGTATAGAACAAACATGAAAACTAATGAATTTTCTGAGGTAAATGATTTTGAAAGAGGTACTTGGATTAATATGATAAATCCTAATGAAGGAGAGATTGAAGAAATTTGTGAAGAACTAAAAATTGATACAGAATTTATTAAATATCCTTTAGATTATGAAGAAAAGGCCAGAATTGATAAAGATGATGATGTAACTTTATTTATTATAGATGTTCCCATAATAGAAGAAAAAGATGGAAAAAAATTATATACAACAATGCCTTTAGGAATGATTGTTGTAAGAGATGATTTTTTTATAACTGTTTCTTTGCAAGAAACAAATATAATTAAAGATTTTGAAGAAGGTAAAATTAAAAATTTTTATACTTATAAAAAAACTAGATTTATTTTACAAATTTTGTACAATAATTCTTCACAATTTTTATATGTACTAAAACAAATTAATAAACAATCTGAAGCAACAGTATTCTTATTACAAAAATCAATGAAAAATAAGGAATTAATACAATTACTAGACTTAGAAAACAGTTTAGTTTATATTGCAACTTCTTTAAGATCAAATGAAATAGTTATGGAGAAATGTTTAAATGGTAGAATTGTAAAGTTATATGATGAAGATGAAGATATATTGGAAGATGCTATTGTAGAAAACAAACAAGCTATTGAGATGAGTAAAATATATAGTGATATTTTAAGTGGAACAATGGATGCATATGCATCTATAATATCAAACAATTTAAATGTTGTAATGAAATTTTTGGCTGCAATTACAATTGTTCTCTCATTGCCAACAATGTTAGCAAGTTTTTGGGGAATGAATTTTGCAAATATGCCATTTTCTAATAATTTATATGGATTTTGGATTATAGTTGGAATTTCTGTTATTGTAGCCGGAATTTCTGCAATTTGGTTAAAAAGAAAAGATATGTTTTAGTATAAAATTTAATAAAGTCAATATACTAATATAGGGGGAATTAAAGAATATTTCCCAAAAATATGTGAACAATTTTAATTGTTCGAATGGAGGCAAAACCATGAAGATAATTGATAAAATTGCCCTTGTGTTAGTTATTATTGGAGCAATTAATTGGGGATTAATTGGATTTTTTAAATTTGACTTAGTTGCAACATTATTTGGAGAAATGTCTATGTTTTCAAGAATTGTATATGGCTTAGTTGGAATTTCTGGGTTATGGGCAATTAAATTATTATTTGACAAAGACTAGAAAACTAATTCTCCATGAAAAAATAGTATAATTAGCAATTACTAATTATACTATTTTTATTATATAAAAAAAATTAAATTTAAACTATAAAAATAAATTTTTTAAAAATGGATTAGTAAGTAACAATAAATAAAAAGTAGTATAAATAGCTAGCCCGTACGAAACTGGTTAAAATAAGTAATTTTTATTGAAAAAATTAATAATTTAAGATATAATAAAAAAGCACGAATAAGGAGGAAAGTAAATGATTGGAACAAATAATGTTACAGTAAGATTTGGAAAAAGAGTATTATTTGAAGATGTTAATATAAAATTTACTAAAGGGAATTGCTATGGATTAATTGGAGCTAATGGAGCAGGGAAATCAACATTTTTAAAAGTCCTATCTCGGAGAAATTGAACCATCTAAGGGCGAAGTTTATATGGACAAGGGAGAAAGACTATCTGTATTGAAACAAGATCACTTTGCTTTTGAAGACTATACAGTTATCGATACTGTTATGATGGGAAATAGCGAATTGTATCACATTATGAAAGAAAAGGATCAAATATATGCAAAACCAGATTTTTCAGAGGCAGATGGAATGAGAGCTGCAAAATTAGAGGAAAGATTTTCTGAATTAGATGGTTGGAATGCAGAATCAGATGCTGCTATATTGTTAAATAATTTAGGAATTGATAGTCAAAATCATTATAAATACATGAGAGAAATAGAAGCAAAGGATAAAGTAAAAGTGCTATTGGCTCAAAGTTTATTTGGAAATCCAGATGTGCTTTTATTGGACGAACCAACAAATGACTTAGATTTACAAGCAATTAATTGGCTACAAGACTTTTTAATTGAGTTTGAAAATACAGTTATTGTAGTTTCTCATGATAGATATTTTTTAAATAAAGTTTGCACTTATATAGCTGATGTTGATTTTGGAAAAATAAAATTATACCCAGGGAATTACGACTTTTGGCATGAATCGAGTCAACTAGCATTAAAACAAATGAAAGAAGCTAATAAGAAAAAGGAAGAAAAAATAAAAGAATTACAAGATTTTATTGCAAGATTTAGTGCAAATGCTTCTAAGTCAAAACAAGCAACTTCTAGAAAAAAATCATTAGAGAAAATTCAATTAGACGAAATTATTCCTTCGAACAGGAAATATCCGTATATTGACTTTAAACCAGAAAGGGAACAAGGAAAAGAAGTATTAGAAGTAAAAAATATATCTAAAACAATTGATGGACAAAAAGTTCTAGATAATGTTTCTTTTACTGTTACTAGAGAAGATAAAATTACATTTTTAGCAGAAAATGAATTATCAAAAACAGTGTTATTCCAGATTATTGCAGGAGAAATAGAACCAGATGAGGGAGAACTAATTTGGGGAACAACCATTACAAGGTCATATTTCCCAAAAGACAACAATTATTTATTTAATGTAGATATGAATTTAGTGGATTGGCTAAGACAATATTCCAAAGAACAGGATGAAACATTTATTAGAGGATTTTTAGGAAGAATGCTTTTTTCTGGGGAAGAAGCTTTAAAAAATGTAAATGTTTTATCTGGTGGCGAAAAAGTAAGATGTGTTCTTTCAAAAATGATGTTATCTGGGGCAAATTTGTTAATTTTTGATGAACCAACAAATCATTTAGATATGGAAAGTATTACAGCATTAAATGAAGGAATGAATAGATTTAAAGGAATTATTTTATTTACATCACATGACCATCAATTAACACAAACTGTAGCAAATAAAATTATTGATTTAAAACCAGAAGGAGTTATTGTAAGACAAGTAAGTTATGATGAATATCTAAATCTAGGCAATTAATTTTTGTTTTATTTATTATTAAGTAAAATTACAATTTTTATATAATAAAAAGACGACTATATAATATAGCCGTCTTTTTTCTTTAATTTTCTGTTATAACATTTGAATTATCTTCTGACTCAGGTTTTTCCGAATTATTTTTTAAGTCTTCATAAAAATGAACATTTGCTATTTGAATATAAGGTATTAACCAAAGCATACCAATTCCAAATGTAAAGCCTGCTAGAATTGCCCATCCAATAAATGAAAGATTTAAACAAAAATATCTCCACTTATTATTTTTCATAATAGTAGCAGATTTTTCCACAATCTCTTTTCCTGTTAATGTTGGATTATCATAAAGTATAAAATATATCATTGAATAAGAATATCCTTTTATAATTAACATTACAATTCCAACAATGTAAGCAACTAAAGAAACAAGAGCAACAAAAGCATAAAAAGCAGAAGAAGCAGATGAAGAATCAAGTAATGCTGAAGCGGCTATTAAGCTAGACATTGTAATCATTAAGAAAATGGAAACAACAATTACTATAACCCAAAGCAATAACTTAAAAACAGTCCAAAGTACAACAGACCATACTTTACCAAAATTTTCAAATCCTTGTGATAAAAATGTTGTATAAGTAAAAGATTCATTTCTCTTAAATTTAATAAAAGTAACTATTAAACCATAAGATAGAGGAACAGAAATAACACTTACAGCTAATCCTCCTATTAATGGTATAAAATTTAATAAACTTAAAAGATAACTAATAATGGCAAAAACTAAAGTAACTAAAGCGGCTTTGCCCCATCTTCCTTTAAGACTTTCACGCGCATTTGCTCTGATTTGAGATGCTAACACCATAAAAAATCCCCCTTTCATAAAAAATATGTATACTAATTTGCATATTTTTCTTGAATTTCTTTTATTTTAGAATAATCTTTCTCTAAAATATCCAAAAAAACAGATGCAATATTAGGATCAAATTGTATTCCAGAATATTGTTTTAATTCATTTTTAACTGTTTCTAAAGGAATAGAGTTCCTATAAGGTCTTACAGATGTCATAGCATCAAAAGTATCAGCAACAGTAGTAATTCTTGCTAAAAATGGAATTTCTTCTCCTTTTAATCTACTAGGATAACCAGTTCCGTCATATTTTTCATGATGGTGTTTTACAATTGGAATAATGCTTTCAAAAATTTTGGCAGAAGATAATATGTGAGCACCAATTGAAGGATGATTTTTAATTTGAGAATATTCGTCATCCGTTAATTTAGAGTCTTTCAGTAAAATATTATCTGGAACACCTATTTTACCAATATCATGAAATAATCCTCCAATACGTAAAGATTTTATATCCTCTTCTGATAAACCTAGTTTTTCTCCAATTAAAACAGAAAATTCAGCAACTCTATCTGAATGACCACGAGTATATACATCTTTTGCTTCAACTGTATATCTTAATGTTTGTATACTGTCTAAATAAGCTTGTTCTAACTTATCATATGTTTCTTTTAGCTCATTATTAATTTGTCTAATAATTTTCATTTGAGCAATAGACTTAATGCCAGATTCAATTAAAAGCAATAATTGATCTTGTTTATCACTTTTTTCACAGTAACCTTGAATATCTAACCTTCTAATGGTTTCTAATGGTGGGGCCAAATCTTTGTGCCCGGTAAGAAGCAAAATATATAAATCTTTATTGAATTTACGTATTTCTTCTACCACTGCATCGCCATGAATTGGAGTCATAATAAAGTCTAATATCATTAAATCAAAATGTTCTTTTTTAACTCGCTCAATGGCTTCTATAGGATTTGTAATACCAGTTAAGTTATAACCAGATCTCTTTAAAAATACAGATAATGTATCAATAACCCCGAATATCATCATCTACTGCAATTATTTTATATTCGGAGTTTTCATTTTGAAAAATTCCTTTTCGCATAACTTCCCCCACTTTACAATTTTCTACTTTATTAGACAATTATATTAAAAAATAAGTTAAAAAGCAAGTAGTATAATTCTAAAAATTATATTGGTAATTCTATATAAAATGTAGAACCTTTTCCTTCTTCAGATTCAAACCTAATATTCCCATTAAAATGAGCACGAATATTTGAATAAGACATGAATAATCCTAAACCAGTTCCATTTTTTCCTTTAGTAGTAACCATTTCTTTAAATAGTTTTTCTTTTACGCTATTTGGTAATCCGAGGGCCATAATCTTTAACTTCTATTATTATATGATTATCTTTTTGATATAATATCATATCAATATTTTTTTCCGGTATACCATTATAACTTTGGATAGAATTAGAAATCATATTATTTATAACTTGCACTAAACTATTAATATTGCCATTTAGTTCAGTAGAAGGATCTACTTTCATAGAAACATTTAAATAACAAATTGCATTTTTTAATTCATGTTTCATTAATATATTTACACGTTTTACAAGTTCTTCTAAAGTAAATGAAACCGCTTCTTCGTCAGATAAACTAACTGCTTGACCTTTTACTGCAGTAATAACATCAGACATATAACCAGTATAATCTTTGATTTTTTCAACCCACACAGACATATCGTGAGAAATGTCATGATGATCTTGTTTTGTTACTTCTGGATCATCAATAGAATTGTCATATTCTTTAATTAAATCGGATAAACCTTCAGCTGCGCCAGAAATAGACATAATTGGTGTTTTTAAGTTGTGAGCAATTCCACCTATCATTTGCCCTAATGAAGCTAAACGTTCTCTTTCTATTAAAATGTCTTGACTATTTTTAATTGTTTGTAAATCTAGCATATGCTGAGTAACATCTTTAAACAAGATTAAAATACCTAAAAAACTACGATCAGAGAAGATACTACTAATTTCTATATTAAAGAATTTTTTAAATTTTTCAGAGTGTTTTTCTAAAACTATAGTCTTAGATGGATTACTTTTTACAGTTTGAAAAGCTTTTTTTAGTTCAGTATCATCAATAAATAAATCACTACTTTCAACTAGTAAATTAAAAATATTCCTATTTCTTAAATTATTTGATGTTGTATGAATTGATTCAATAAATGGTTTATTAAAATCAATTATTCTAAAATTATCGTTAATAACAAGATATAAATCAGACATTCTATCAACTATTCTTTGCAACGCGATTGGTGTAACACTTAAAAATTGAAATTTAAAAATAGCAATTGCACAAGAAAATAAGAAAAATGCAAATGAAATTGGTGTAACATAAACAGTCATAGGAACAATTCCAAAAGAACCAAGTACGTTTACAATTAAGGGAACTAAACAACCAATTAATATTATTACAGATTGCTTAGAAAAAAAGCCAGAATTCTTAACAGAGTATGTAAGTAAATAAATAAATCCAATTAACAATAAACCATAAGAGTAAACAGAATGAACAATGGCATAAGGACCAATAACTGTTTCATTTAGATTCACAGAATATTTTTGGTAAAATAAATGGTGATAATCATTTGTAAACATAATAATTGTTGTAATTATTGGAATAATAAATAATAATAAATATGATAGTTTAAACTTAATTTTTGTCCTTGTGAAAGTTAATCCTAAAAATAATATAGCAATAGGAATAAAACATGCTCCAAATGATGCAAAACCTTCAAACAATATAGGACTTACAGACGAATTTTGAAATATAATTTGTGAGCATAAACTAAAAATCCATATAAATATTGTAAATAAACAAGCTAAAAAAAATGTTTTTATTTGAGATTTTTGCTTTTTATTTGATATTAGTGAAAAAAACATTATAAGAGTTATTACTCCAGTTATAACCATTGCTATTAAATAAGAAATGTTTCTCATATAACCACCTTCTAAATAAATTTAATTGATTTTAAATAATTTATATATTTTTGAATATATAGTTCGTCAATAATATTCCAATTAAAATCTAATAATTCTAAAAATTTTTCTGTGAAACTTGATAATATTTTAACATTAGAATGATATACTAAATCATTATTCTGGTTAAAATCATTTATAATTCCAGAAAGTGAAAGCCTATGTTTTTCTTCTGCTAGTAAATTTCCCACATTAAAATCAAAAACTTGTTTATTAACGATTTCTATAGGCAATGAAGCACTTTTTAAGAATTTTATTAAATCAACAACTTTAACAAAATTTGGATTATATAGATGAAATACTGAATAATTAGATATGTTATTTTGCATTATTTTTATAATGGCATTACTACACTGGTCTACAGGAGTAAATTCAATAGAATGTGTAGCTAAATAATCGGGTATGTTTTTTAAATAGATAAAAGCCTTTATTCTATTTGCAAAAGCATTTTCTGAAGGATTTATTTGAAATTTTCCATCAGAATATCTACTAGTTATATTGCCTAATCTCAAAATTTGAGCATGTAGACCATTAGAAATGTTATCTAAAATTAATTTTTCTGCCTCAAATTTTGTTTTTATATATATGTTTTCAAGAGTTTGACCAATGTATAAATTTTGTTCTGAAAAATTATTTTGTGAATTTTTATTATATTCTAAAACATTTCCAGAAATACTTAATGAAGAAATATGAAGCATTTTTTTATTATTAGCTTTACAAAAATCAATTGTTTTTTTAGTAGAGCCAATATTAATTACCTTAAAAACATTTGCATCTCCATAATGTTTTACTCTTGCAGCAGAATTAATTACAATATCAACATTATTTATAATCTCATTATAAGTGTTTAAATCTAAACCAAAATTATCTTCTAAAATAGATCCTCTAATAATAAAAATTCTATTATTAATTAGTGTATCTAAAGTATTTCCAAAGTAAAAGTGAAGTGTATTTAAAAATCTTTGCTCATAATTAATTCCATTTTTATCTCTTACTATACAATATATTTTTCCAGTATCATTTATTATAAAACTATGTAAAATATGCATACCAACAAAACCATTAGAGCCTAGCAAAAGAATATTATTATGTGTAGACCTATTTAAAGGCTCTGGCAAAGGCAATTTATTTTTTTTAAGTAATTTATTACAAGTAGAATATTGCAAATTCTGTAAACTAGTTGTTTCTATATTATTAGAGTTTAAACTGCTTAATTTTCTAACAGTTTTATTTTTAAAGATGTCGTTATAAAAAATATTAATGTTGTGAGCCATAAGTTCTATTTTAAACTGAATGGCTAAAAGTGAATCTAATCCCAATTCAAAAATATCATCATCAATTCCTACTTTAGTATTAAGTAATTTTTCTAAAATTTGGCAAAATAATTTTTGAATTTCATTTTCAGGAGGCACATAGTTTGTTGTTATATGAATAGGCATTTTCTTTAATTGAATTACATCAATTTTACCATTTGAATTCATTGGTAATTCTTTTAAATGAATAAAGTATTTTGGCACCATATAAGCTGGCAATATTTTTTCTAGTTTCGTTTTTATTGTTTGAGAATCAGCAGTTCCTGTGTAAAACGAAACAATGTGAGTAGTATTTTCAAAATTATTTAAAAGAACTACACAACGACTTACACTTGGAATAGAGATAATTTGCTTTTCAATTTCAGAAAGTTCTATACGTAATCCATGCAATTTAACTTGATGGTCATTTCTACCAATATATTGAATTTCAAAATCTTTAGAATAGGTTCCAATATCGCCAGTTTTGTATATAATATTATTATCAAAAGGATTTTTAACGAAGTTCTTTTTAGTAGCATCTGGTTGATTAATGTATCCACCAGAGATTCCATCCCCAGTAACACAAATTTCTCCAGGAACACCAACTGGACATAACTTTAAATATTTATCTAAAATAAAAATTTTTGTGTTGTTTATTGGCTTTCCAATATTAATATTATTTTCTATTAAAACTTCTTTATTAGAGCAACATGCTGTTATTTCTGTTGGACCATATCCATTATATAATTTTGCTTGTGTATATTTCTTTAGTTTTTTAAATAAACTAGGAGAAAATACTTCACCTCCCAATTGAATTGCTTTTAAAAATTTTAAAGATTTAGCAAAATATTCATTTGATAAAAACAACTCTACTTTAGAAGGAGTTGAAACCATAAATTCAATATGATTATTTTCTATAATTTCAGCAAGTAATCTTGGATTTCTTTGCTCTTCTTCTGTAGTTAAAAATAATTTCTTACCTTGCAATAAGGAACAGAACAATTCAACAGAAAACATATCAAAAGAAACAGTAGCAATACTTAAAAAATTGGTAAAATTAAAAATATCCATGCATTTATTGAAAGCATATAATAAGTTAACAAAGCCAATTTTTCTTAATAAAACTCCTTTTGGCATACCTGTAGAACCAGAAGTATAAATAATACATAATATTTCATTATTGTTTTGAGCAATATTAAGATTTTTTTCTGGTTTTATATTTAATTCATCAATAAGCATTATGTTTGCAAAATGTATATTATTATTTTTTTTATTTGTAATAAGAAGAGATGCCTTACTATTTTCTAACATATATTGAATACGTTCATTAGGTAAAGTTGGATCAATTAAAATATAAGCAGAACCTAATTTATTTGCAGCCAAAATAGTAATAACTAGTTCTAAAGAACGGCTCAACATAATTCCAACAATACTAGATTTATTAATTCCATGTCCTACTATATAATGTGCTAAGCAATTTGCTTTTTCATTTAATTGCTTATAAGTTAGTTTTTGATTTTCAAATACAACTGCAATAGAATCTGGAGTTTTTTCAACCTGAGCTTCAAACAATTGGGAAATAGTCTTGTCTTTAGAATATGAAGCGCTAGTGTTATTAAATTCATAAATTAATTTGTATTTTTCTTCTGATGAAAGAATATCAATATCTTTTATTACAATATTAGGATTATCAAGGATTATTTTCAAAATATTTGTATAATGATTTGCCATATTTTCAATAAACCAATTTTCAAAAAGGTCTGTACAATATTCAAATGATAAATTTAAGTGATCATTATCTGGCATTATTTCTAAAGTTAAATCAAATTTAGAAATATTCATATCAGGAATATAATATTTTGCTTTTACATCCCCAAAACCTATTTTTGGATTACCCTCATTTTGAAATACAAACATAGTGTCAAAAAGAGGATTTCTACTAATATCTCTATTTAAATTTAATTGATTAACAAGCTCATCAAAAGGATAAGCTTGATGTTCGAAACAAGCTAGACAATTCTTTTTAACTTGTTGCAAAAATGTGTGAAACGATAATTCTTGATTCACATTATTTCTTAAAGGCAATGAATTAACAAACATTCCCATCATAGAATAAGTTTCTGGTAATTTCCTACCAACAATTGGAGAACCAACAATAATGTCTTCCTGAGAGGAATATTTTGCAAGTAATATATAATAAACAGAAAGAAATAACATATACGGAGTTACTGATAATTGATTTGCCAATTGATAAAGAGAAGCTGTTAAATCATGTCCAATAGATGAATGCACTTTTTTCCCTTGGAAAGAAGAAACATTAGGCCTAGAAAATTGAGTAGGCAAATTTAATACAGGAATTTCATCTTCAAAATTACTTTTCCAAAATTGTTTATGTTTTTCATAACTGTTAGTTTTTAATTGCTCATTTTCCCAATTAGCAAAATCAATATAATGAATTTTATGCTCAGTAAGTTCTATGTCATTATACAATTGGCATAACTCATTAATTAATAAACTAATAGAAGAACCATCAGAAATAATGTGATGTGTATTAATTAAAAAAGCGCTTTTTCCATTTTCAAAATTAACATACATAAATCTTGCTAATGGAGCTTTTGATAAGTCAAATGCTTTTGCAAAATTTTTAAAAACTTCTTCTAACTGACTTTCTTTACAATTTATTGTTTCAACATTTATATTTAATGTATCATCAATTTTCTGAACGATTTCATTATTAACTATTTCAAAATAAGTTCGCAAAGAAATGTGTCTTTTTACTAATTTATTAATGCAATTTTGTAATTTGCAAACATTAAGAGTAGAATCTAAAATAATTCCACCAGAAATGTTATAAGATAATGTTTTTTCGCCAGCCAATTGAGAGGCGTAATATATTCTTTTCTGAGCAGTAGATGTTTTGTAATAAGAAGCCTTTTTAACTGGCGTGATTGTATTATGCACAATTTTTTCTGATTCTTCATCAATATATTGCGCTAAACTTATAATAGTTCTATGCTCAAAAATCACTTTTATAGGTATTTTAATATTTAATTTTTCATAGATTTCAGAAATTAGTTTAATAGAGCATAATGAATCTGCTCCTAATTCAAAAAAATCGGAATTTGTACTAATTTCTTCTAACCCTAAAATAGATTGCCATATTTTTAGTAAAATTTCTTCAGTTTTGTTTTTAGCAGAAGTCATTTCAGTTTTGATTATAGCAATGCTAGGTAATTTTGTTTTATCAATTTTTCCATTTAAATTTACTGGCATTTTTTCTAAAGGTATAATATGTGTTGGTATCATATAATATGGTAATGTATTTTTTAAATGCTCTTTTAATAATTCTACTTGTTTTTTTTCGGCTACAACATAAGAACATAAAGCAGGAATATTGTTAACCGAAACAATTGTAGTAAAAGAATTTTTTACTTTAGGAAATGCTTTAATGGTATTGTTAATTTCTCCTAATTCAATTCTATGCCCTCTAAACTTAATTTGAGAATCATTTCTACCAATAAATTGAACAGAACCATCTAAATTCCAGTAACCCAAATCTCCAGTTTTATAAGCAACTTGACCAGTACCTAAAAAATTAGGGATAAAGGATTTTTTTGTTAAATCTACATTATTTAAATATCCTTTAGACACATTATCTCCGCATACATAAATTTCACCAGGGGCATGAATTGGCTGTAAAGAATAATAAGAATTAACAATATATATATGGCTGTTGTCAACAGGAAAACCAATAGGAACTACATTTTCTATATTTTCATTTTTAATATAAGGAAAAAATGTTGCAACAATACTAGTTTCTGTTGGACCATAAGCATTAACAATTTCCATACTAGAATTTAATTCCAAATAATTATTTAAAGTTCCATTTTTTATAGATTCGACCCCGACAAACAATTTATTTATAGGAATTGGCTTATTTAGACTCTTTAAGTGAGAACAAACATCAAGTAAAATGTTTGGCGGGATATATAAAAATGTAATATTTTTTTCGAAAATGGTATCACATAATAATGGAATATCTGTTAAAATGTTTTCTGGGTATAAAACTAATTTACATCCCATTACTAAAGGAGAAAAAATCTCAAATACACTGGCATCAAACGATATATTTGCTAAAGAAAGACAGTTATCTGCTGGAATTAATCCATTTTTAAACTGATTATTTAGACAATATATAAAGTTAATTAAATTTCGGTGGTTTACCATTACTCCTTTAGGATCCCCTGTAGAACCAGATGTATAAATAACATAAGCTAAATCTTTACAAGAAATATTAATATTAGGATTTTGAGGACTATAATTTGAAAGATTAATTGATTGCATTATAAGTGTATTTTTTATATTAATACAATGATCTGCAATTAATAAAATAGAATTACTATTTTCCATAATATATTTAATCCTATCAAAAGGGTAAGTAGGATTAATTGGTAAATAAGCACAACCAATTTTTTGTACTGCAAGGATAGCAATGATAAAATTAATATTTTTTTCCATGCAAATACTAATAACATTACCACCAGAAATTTTTTGCTCTAATAAATAGTTTGCAAACTGGTTTACTTTATTATTTAATTCTTGATATGTTAAATTTTCATTTTTATATGAAACAGCAATAGAATTAGGAAAATTTTCAACATTTTGTTCAAATAAAGAAACAATAGTAGAATTTTTAGGATAATTTGTTTTTTTACCAGAGAAATCTACTAATAATTGTTTTTCTTCTTCGGGAGTAACAATGTTAATATCTTTAATTTGTATATTACCATTATCTAAAACTTGCTGAATAATACATAGTATTCTTTTGTGTATCATAGATATTTCGTAAGATGTATAAATTTTATCTTTATAGTCATAAGAAATATTCAAACTTCCAGAATCATTTAAGTCATGAATATGAAATTCAATATTATTTCCAATGCAATCATTTGGAATCCAATAAGACTCAAAATCAATTGAAGAAGAATTTTTATTTGATCTTGTGTTTTGATAAGAAAATGCAATATTATATAAATTTGGTAAATCTGGGTTTGATTTTCTTAAAATTTCTAATAGTTTCTGGTAAGGATATTTCTGATGACGTAACATTGACATTGTATCTTTTGCAATTTTAGATACAAAATCTAAGAATGTATTAGTAGGAGTTAGGCTAATTTTAAAAGGAACAGTACTAATAAACATACCAGTAGTATGTTTTTCTTTAAAAGAACTTCTATTTAAAATAGGCGTTCCAATAACAAATTCTTGTAAATTACATAGTTTCCCAATATATGTTGCTAATATACCCATAAAAAAATTAAAAATAGAAATTTTATTAGTTAAACAAAATGAATTAATATTATTTATAAGCAATTTATCAATACAATATGTTAATCTTTTAGCAGTATTAGACTTATTTGGATTTGCCTTAGGACTAGGGATTGTTGCAATTTCTGGAATAGAAGAGAACTGATTTAGCCAGTAATCCTCGTCATTTTTATATTTTTCACTTAACAAATATTCTTTTTCTGATTCTATATAATCTATATAAGAATAAAAATTAATGTTAATAGGTACATTATTAATTAATGAAGCATAAATATCCATTACTTCATTAATTAATAGCCCTGAAGACCATGCATCAGAAATTAAGTGATGCATTAAAGCCATAAATCCACCAGTACCATCTTTTAATTTAAACATTTTAAACTTAAATAATTGACAATTTATAAGTGAAAAAATTTCTTGAGAAAAATTTTTTTCAACATTTTTTAGATTCTCATCATTATCAATTACATCTAATGGAACTTTAAAAGTCTGAAAAGGCTGTATATATTGAAAAGGCAGATTGTTTTCTAATTTAACTTGTATTCTAAAACTATCATTATTTTTTACAAAAAGATTTAAAGCTTTTTCTAATATTGAAAAATCTACTTTTTGGTTTATTTTAAGTACACCACAAATATTATTAATTGGTGCATTTTCGAAAAATTTTTCTGTATACCAAATTGATTTTTGTGGATTTGTTAATTCAAAAAATTGCTTATCCATCTAATCACCTTTAAAATACTATTTTTCAACCCAATTATATATTTTTATATAGAAAAATCAACTTTTTATATGAAAGATAATCTAATTGTAATAAAAATGTAATATTTTTGAAATATTTGGCGAAAAACTACATATTCCTATAATTAATAAATGATTAAATCTTATAAAACTTGGAAAAAATAAACATTATAGAGTACAAGCAATTTGGAGGGTATATGTATAGATATAAACCAAAAGAAAAAAAACATATAAAGCTAAAAAGGTTTTTATGTTTAATTTCTATTATGATTTTAGTTTCAGCAATGACATTGTTACTACATAATATGTATTTAAATATAGAAATAAATCCAGTTAAAGAGACTAATGAAGTGGGTTATAATTTAACAAGAAGCCTAGAAGATGCTAAAATGCAGAATGTAGAAATTACAGATGTTATAGAAGAAGTAAGTCAGAGTGTAGTTGGAATTTCTAAAATTAAAAATACTGGAAGCGCAATTTTTTTAAATGAAAGTGTTTCACGGACTAGGTTTAGGAACTGGAATAATTATAACAGAAGATGGCTATATATTAACAAACCAACATGTGTCTGGGAGTAAATACAGTACTTGTTATATTACACTAGAAAATGGAAAAGTATATAATGGGAATGTTATATGGTCAGATGAAGATATTGATTTATCTATAGTAAAAATTAATGCAAAAATGTTGAAAACAATAACTCTGGGAGATTCAGAAACTGTAAAAGTAGCACAACAAGTTTTTGCAATAGGAAATCCAATAGGATACGAATTTCAAAGAACTGTTACTGGAGGAATAATTAGTGCAGTAGATAGAACTATAAAGATTGAGGAAGAAAATAATGTAAGCTATATGGAAAATTTACTACAAACAGATGCGACTATTAATCCAGGAAATAGTGGAGGACCTCTAATTAACTTAAATGGAGAAGTTATAGGAATTAACACTGTTAAAATAACATCAGCAGAAGGAATTGGATTTGCAGTTCCTATTAACATTGTAAAACCTATTATTGAAAAATTGAAAAATTATAAAGAATTTGAAGAGGCATATTTGGGAATTTTTGGATATGACGAAAAGGTAATACCATATTTGGACTCTAGTATAGACTTTACTGGAGGAGTATATGTAGCACAAATTGTATTAGATGGCCCTTGTAATGGGAGTGGATTAAAAGTTGGCGACATTATAACAAAAATAGATGATATAAAAATAAATAAAATGTGTGAACTAAGGCAATATATTTATAGTAAAAATCCAGGAGATGAAGTTACTTTGTATATTAATAGAAATAATAGAGAATATAGTTTAAAAATAAAACTTGGCAAAAGAGTATAAAATGTAGAACAAAAACTTATTGAAAAACAATAAAAAAGTATTGACAAAAGATAAAACTCTATATATACTATTGGTAAATATAGGAGGTGGAAATATTGAAAACAGCAATATTAGGTAGTTTTGTTTTAAGTATATGGCATTCTATTTTATTTTGGAATAAAAACTGGGGAGTTTCTATGTCACTATTTTTTATTCCAATTACTCTATTTTTAGTTTATGTTTTGAATAAGTCAAAAAAGGTAAAAGACAAAAAAGCCTGTACATTAATAATACCGATTATATTACTTTCTTTTACTTATATGCTATTTGATAATAAAAGTTTTGCTGTAATTAATATAATTGCCATATTAGGATTGATAGCAATTATGAGTATTTGGTTAACTGCAGGTGATTTAAAATTAAAATTATTAATTAGTAAAATATTTTCTGTTTTATTTGGTCCAATAGAATTATTTGGAGAAAGTGGAAAAAAAATAAAAGATCTTTTTCAAACTGAACAAAATAATGGAAAAATATTAAAAAAGATAGTAAAAACTATATTAATTACTATTCCTATTGCACTAATTGTGTTATATTTACTAATGTCTGCAGATACGATTTTTGCAGATTCATTTGGTTGGATTGCAAGTTATTTGAAGTCTTTATTTGTTGACTATGAAATTATATACTTTTTACTAAGAATAGTAATAATTTTTATTCTTGGAATTTATTTTTTAAGCTATATTATAAATTTAATTGGTGAGCATACATCTTATAGTGTTTCTGAAGAAGTAAATAAGAGAAAAGAACACAAAATAGATATTTTTACAATAAACACTGTCTTAACTATATTAAATATAATATACTTTATATTTTCTATTATTCAATTTGTATATTTATTTATTGGTATTGAAAAAGGAGCAAACTTTGATTATGCACAATACGCACGACAAGGATTTTTCCAATTACTATTTGTGTCATTTATTAACTTTATATTATTATTTATATGTAATGGTTGTACAAAGAACTTAAATAAATATACTAAATGGATGAATGTACTAATGGCAATATTTACAGGGGTTATTATTGTATCTTCATTTTTTAGAATGCATTTATATCAACAAGAATATGGGTACACTTATTTAAGATTAGCTGTGGACTTTATATTATTAACTGAAATGGTATTATTAGTTCCAATAATAATTTATATAACTAAAAAGAAAATTCACTTAGTAAAAGTATGCTTTACTATTATTTTAACTATGTATATAATTGCAAACTATGCAAATTTTGATTATTTAATTGCTAAGAAAAATATAGATAATTATTTTAAAAATGAGCAAGAAAATGAAATAGATTTAGCTTATTTAAAATATAATACTGGGTTCGATGCTATGGACGAAATCACAAGACTACTTAAAACAAATAATAATCAGGTAAAAGAAGCTGCTAGAACTTACTTAATAAAACAAAAAAAAGTATTAGAAAGCCAAGAAAGTACATGGCAAGAATATAATTATTCAAAAGAAAGAGCAAGAAAAATTTTAAGTAATATAGAAAATGAAACAATATAAAAAAGGAGACCAACTATGAAAATAACGGGGAAGAAAAGTATATCAAATTATATAAAAATCTTACTACAAATTATTTTTGTATTCGGAGTATTGACTATCGCTTTTTTACCAATTGTAGTAAAATATTATATTCAATTTCTAAGATTAGATTTACAAAACTTTTACATACCATGTCTTATACTTCTATATGCTTCTGGAATACCAATGCTAGTAATTGTTCAACAATTTATTAAATTATTCAATAGTCTAAGTATAAACATGCCTTTTGTACAAGAAAACTCAAGTCACTTAAAGACTGCATCTATTTGTTCAGGAATAATAGCTTTAGAATATATAATAGGAATATATATATTTAAATCAATTTTTACATTTATTATTGTAGGAATATTTTTAATTGCTTGGATTGGACTATACATATTATCAGAATTATTTAAACAGGCGGTTAAATTTAAAGAAGAAAATGATTTAACAATATAAGGAGGGAAAAGAAATGCCAATTATTGTAAATTTAGATGTGGTAATGGCTAAAAGAAAAATATCGTCTTCAGAATTGTCACAAAAACTAGGAATTACGATGGCTAACTTATCCATCCTAAAAAATAATAAAGGAAAAGCAATTAGATTTTCTACTTTGGAAAATATTTGCAAGATATTGAACTGTACACCAGGAGACATTTTAGAGTACCGAAAGGAAGAAAGCAATGAAAAAAATTTACTATAATGGAGATTTTATTACTTTAGAAGAACCATGTGAAGCAATTTTAATTAAAGATAAAATTATACAAAAAATTGGAACAAAAGAAAAAATTTTATCATACAAAGATGCTGAAACAGAACTAATAGATTTAAATGGGAAAACAATTATGCCGTCTTTTATAGACACTCATAGTCATTTTATGGCTGTGGCTAATAATTTTTTACAGGTTTCACTAAAAAATTGCATTGATTTTAAAGAAATAGGAAATAGGCTAAAGGAATTCCAAGAAAATAATAAATATAAAAAAGACGAATGGATTATAGCAAGTGGATATGATGATAGTAAGCTAATAGAAAAACGAAATATAACAAAAGAAGAATTAGACAAAATTGTAAAAAATAATCCAGTAGTATTAAAACACTCATCAGAGCATTCTGGAATATTTAATACAGTAGCATTAGAAAAGTTAGGAATAACAGAAAAAACAGTAGTGCCTGAAGGAGGTAAAATAGAAGTAAAAAACGGAAGGTTAACTGGTCTTTTGGAGGAGAACGCATTTATAAAATATATAAAACTAGTTCCAATGCCTAGTAATAGGAACTTATTAAATGCTTGCCTAAAAGCTCAAAAAAAGTATTTATCATATGGTATTACAACTTTGCAAGAAGGAATGCTTACAGAAGAACTTGTTCCAATTTATTTATCACTATTGGAAAGTAAAAATATAGAAGTAGATTTAGTTGCTTATATAGATATAAAGAAAAAAGAAGAGATAAAAGAAAAGTTTATTAAAAATATAGGAAAATATTATAAAAATATAAAAATTGGAGGATATAAAATCTTTTTAGATGGATCTCCTCAACTAAGAACAGCATGGTTAAGAAAACCGTATGAAATGGAAAAAGAATATTGCGGTTACAACACTATGGATACTAAAGAAGTTGAACAAGCTATGGTAGAATCACAAGAAGACAATATGCAATTATTAGCTCACTGCAATGGAGATAGAGCCATACAACAATATATTGAGGCTATTGGAAAACAAAACCAAAATTTTAAAGACTTAAGACCAGTCATAATCCATGCACAACTATTAGGGATGGATCAACTAGAAAAAATAAAAATGTATAGTATAATTTTATCATTTTTTATAGGACATGTGTATTATTGGGGAGATATACACATAAAAAATCTAGGTAAACAAAGGGCAGAACTAATAAGTCCTGCTAAAAGTGCATTAAAAGAGAAAATTATATTTACATTTCACCAAGATTCTCCAGTTATAGAACCTAATATGTTTGAAACTATTTGGTGTGCTGTAAAAAGAAAAACACAAAATGGTAAAATATTAGGAAAAGATGAAAGAATACCATTAATAGATGCTATAAAAGCTGTAACTATAAATGCTGCATACCAATATTTTGAAGAAAACCAAAAAGGAAGCATAAAAGAAGGAAAACTGGCAAACCTTATTATTATAGACAAAAACCCATTTAAAATTCAAACAGATAAAATTAAGGATATACAAATACTAGAGACAATAAAAGAAGGAAAGACATTGTGGAAAAAATAGGTGCTATAAAATAGCACCTAAAATAAGGATTCCTTCATTATCTTTATAAATTTGATCAAATTGTGAAATAGGAAGTGGATTTTCACCGCAGACCAGCTTCTATGGTAAAACCGGGTCTTTGGTAATTTTGAATAAACCAATCTTTGTAACCTGCAAAACTAGAGTTAAAAGGAGTATCTTCTAATGCGTAACCACTGCTATTACTAAAACGAAGAGCAATTGCTTCTGATTCTGGTGGTGTATAGTTTTGAAATTGCCAAAAGATTACTGCTCCTTGCGTATGATAAGCTAGAACGAGTCTAAAATTGTGCGAAAGTGTGAAACGATAAATAGCAAGAGATTCAGGAGCAGAGAGCGGTGCAGAACCTACAAAATCACGTGGGGCTGGGGTAGTAAATCCTTGCGCATATTTGATGGCTTTTGCTTGTTCCCAGCCAGCAGGAAATTGTAAATTCAAGTCCACACCTGTGGGTTTAAAAATATACCAACCGAATATGAAAACAAATAAAATGCAGTAATCATCTATATTACAGAGTATTTCAAATTAATTGAAGTATTCTGTATTTTTATGCTTGATTTACTGCTAGAATTGGAGTGGTATATGAAAGAAAATAAAGAAAAAATAGGATATTATTCTGTAATTCCTGCAACAGTTTTATATAATAAAGAATTGAAAGCAAATGAAAAATTGTTATACGCAATAATAACATCTCTTGCTTGTAAAGAAGGCTACTGTTTTGCATCTAATAAATATTTAGCAGAAAAATTAGATGTAAATCCTAAAACAGTTTCTAGTTGGATTTCAGATTTAAGAGATAAAGGATTTATAATGCTTGAATTAATAAGAAATAAAAATAAACAAATTATTCAAAGAAAGATTTATATAAATGATACACCATATCCATTAAATAATGGATACCAGTATCAATTAAAAAATGGACAAGTTATCCATCAAAAAGTGGAAGATAATAATATAAGAAATAATATTAAAAATAATAATAAAGTAAATGAAAAAATTATTTCTAATTATACAAATCAAAGGAAATATTCAGAAGAATTTTTAAATAGTTTATATGCAAATTTTAATATGTAAAATTAAAAATATTTATTATTAAATTAGAAATTAAATTTATAAAAAAGTAATAAGAAATATCTCTCAGCGAGCTAAAAAGGTATTAGGAGATTTTCTCCTAAACAGCTAAAAGGGTGTCAAAACACCACGCTGGCGAATATTAGGCAGGGAGAATGCCATAGTATTCGGAGCAAATTTTTATACAAAAAAATTTGCTATTGATAGTATTAATATTATATAATGATAATAGAAAAATATTTGTAAATAGATATATGGTTCAAAATAGATTAGAATGAAAGAAATTATATATATGATAAACTAATTTTTTTAATATCACTATATATAATTAAAATAAAAAAAGATTAAGAAGAATTACAACAATTTGAGGTGGTAAGAATGGAAACAAAAATATGTATAAAATGTGGCATTGAAAAACCATTAAATGAATTTTACTTTAGGAAAGATACGCAATGTTATAGAAATGAATGTAAGTCTTGTATGCTAGCAAAGCAAAAAGAAATTAGGATTGAAAAGAATAAATTTAGAAAAGTAAAAAAAGAAAATAAGCCAATACCCACTTCAAAAGTTTGTAGTAAATGTCATATTGAAAAACCTATTAATCAATTTAGAAAAAATAGCAAAGGTTATATATTTACAGTTTGTAAACAATGTGAATATAAATTAAATATGGAACGATATTATAAAAGAAAAATGCAAGATGAACATTACAAAGCTGTACATGAAGCAAAACTAGAACAAGATAAACTTTTTAAAGAACATAAGAAAAAATGCCTTGTATGTTTTCAAGTTAAGGATTTATCTGAATTTTATTATAGAAATGATATAAATGAATATAGAAATTGGTGTAAAGAATGCGAAAAGAAAAGAACTAATACATTTTATAAAGAAAATAAACAAGATATATTAGAAAAACAACATAAATATTATAAAGAAAATCGAGAAATAATGCTACAAAGGAAAAAAATATATGCAGATTTACATAAGGAACAACTACGAGATTATCATTCGAAATACATGTATAGTAGAAGGAAAAATGATGATATATTTCATTTTAAATCACAAATAAGACATTTAATAAATCAAAGTTTTAGAAGACAAGGAAAGCAAAAAGATGGGAAAATTGAAGAAATTGTAGGCTGTGATTTTAAGACTTTATATAAATATCTATTAGAAACTTATAAAAAAAATTATGGTGTTGAATGGGATGGCAAAGAAGATGTACATATTGACCATATTATTCCTTTATCAACAGCAAATTCAGAAGAAGAAATCATAAAATTATGTTATTATACAAATTTACAGTTATTAAAAGCTAAAGATAATTTAAATAAAAGTAATAAATTGAACTGGAAATTGGAGGTGAAAAAATGAGTTATGAAATAGATACAATTAATGAAATCGACTGCCCTTGTGGTAAAGGGAAAATTAAGCAAATATTCAAATCAAATGATTGGAATCAAACAAAAGTTGAAGTAATTATTGATTGCAAAGAATGTATAAAAAACTATGACATTATTAGTGAATATTTTTGCCCTAAACCCAAACACGATTATATAATATATTATTGCAAAAACAAGAATACAGGAGAAAAAATTAAATTAAATTTATAACAACAAAATATAAAGAAGATATAATTTAAAATAAAAATTATATCTTTTTTTATAGATGCTTTATTATATTTGATAACAAATCTCTAATATTTTGAGAAAAAATCTCAAAATTATTGATATTTTATAAAAAATATCATATAATATAGTATGAGAGGAGGAAAATCAAAATGTTAATAAGATTTAGTTTTAAAAATTTCAAATCTTTTAAAAATGAAAATGTGCTAGATATGGAAGCTACATCATTAAAAGAACATGAATATAATGTTGTAAAAACAGATCAAGTTAATCTCTTAAAAGTAGCAGCAATATATGGTGCTAATGCAAGTGGAAAAACTAATGTATTACAAGCTTTTGATTATATGAAAAAAAGAATATTAGTAAGTGATGATTCTAAAAAGAACTCTCCAATAGATGAAGATAATGTATATAGTTATATGATAAATAATGAACCAATTAGTTTAGAAGTAGAAATACTAGCAAAAAATAACAAAATATATAAATATGGTTTTGATGTATTAAAAGATAGTATTGTTTCAGAATGGCTATATGAAAAGAGAATTAATAAATTTTATTCTGTTTTTGAAAGAGAAAAAAATAATGTTACTATGAAATCAAATAATAAAATATCAGGTCTAGTAAATATTGATGAAAGAACTTTATTTTTAAATATATATAGCAAAATAGACAAAGATAATGAAGATTTTAATAATGTTTATGATTGGTTTGTAAATGCAAATTATTTGGATTTAGGAAATCCAAGATTTGAGGATTTTATAAATACTAGAATTTCATTAAAAATATTAAGTGATGAAAAATATAAAAAAGAATTGTTAAGATTTATTAAAACATTTGATTCTGGAATAGAAGGAATTAAGACTACACCTAATTCTTTAGAAGAAGTACAGAATAACAATAGAGTGGTTAAAGTAGAATTAATTCATAGAGGAGAGAATAATGAGTTAAAAGCATTGCCTTTAGAATTAGAGTCAAATGGCACTAGAAAAATGTTCCATTTATTCGACTTCTTTATGGATGCGTTAAGAAATGGAATGGTATTATTTATTGATGAATTAGATGCAAAATTACATCCATTATTAACAAGATATATTATTAATCTATTCCATAATAGTGAAACAAATATAGGTAATGGACAGTTAATATATTCTACTCATGATACAGTAAACTTAAATAAAGATACATTTAGAAGAGATGAAATTTGGTTTACTGAAAAAAATAGAGATGGTGTATCAGAATTATATGCTTTATCAGATTATATATTAGATGATGATGGGGATAAGAAATCTGGTAAAAAAGTTAGAAATGATGCAACATACAATAAAGATTATTTAACTGGAAGATATGGTGCTATTCCAGTTTTAGAAGAATTTGAGATTAATCATGAGAAACAATAATGTTTCAAGAAAAGATAGATTAAGAAGTAAAAGGCGAGCACCAGCCAATTACTTAATTGTATGTGAGGGAAAGAAAACAGAGCCAAATTACTTTAATGGATTAAAGAAAAAGATTAATGAGAAGTACGGAAACAAAGTAGATGTTTTAATACCTAATATCGAAGTAAAAGGAACTGGAAAAAATACTACAGATTTAGTAAAATACACTCAAAAATATGTCAATTATTCAAGTAAAGTATATGGACAAGTTTGGGTAGTATTTGATAAAGATGACTATAATGACGAGCAATTTAATAAAGCAATAGAAAATTGTGATTATAATGCTTGTTGGTCAAATCCAAATTTTGAACTTTGGTTGTTAGCACATTTAAAGAAAGTAACTAGATACATTTCTAAAGATGGTATATTAGAAGAACTTAGCAAAGAGTTTCAAAAGAATGGATTAGGTGAATATAACAAAAACGATGCTGACATTTTTGAAAAGGTTACAAAAGATGGAAAAATACATAATGCAATAAGAAATTGTGAGTATATGGAGAATCTTAATAAAGATGGACAAGCATCTGAAAGAAATCCAATGACAAAGGTTTATAAAATTGTTGATGGATTAAAAGAATATTTATAATAGTTTTACAAGAGAAAAGCAAAGTATGAGAGTAATTTTATATTACAGGATTATTTTGCTTTTCTATTATATCAGGAAAATAGGAGATGAATATTTAAATGGGTAAAAATGATAAAATAAAGATGCAAAAAATAATATATTTTGATGAAGAATCAGTAACAGATTATGTACAAATAGTTGAAGGAGGAAAATTAGAAAAAACAACAGAATTACTTAATGGAACTGAAGAAAATTTAAATGCTAAAACTAAGACATCTGGCTCTGTTGGAATTTCTGGAGTTTTTAAAGCAATATTAGGACTGGAAAGTAAAATAGATGCTAATTTAGATTTAGGCACATCTTTAAATACAAATAGAATGGCAAAAAACATATTAAAGAATACTATATTAACAGATTTTATAAATATATTAGAAAAAGGAGATACATGTATTGAAAACTTCAAAAATTATGAAATATTTGTTGAAAAAGATTCATTATCATATATTGTTATGATATCTCCATATATGACAATGTTAGGAAAGAGTGGTGGAATTAAGGCTGGTGAATTTGATCTTTTTATAGATAAGATTGATAATGCTATAAAGGCAGGAAAAGGATATTTTGAGTTTGTAGGGAAAAAAGATAAAGAAAAAGTGGTATTAAGATTTAATATTGAAGCATTTAAGAATAATTATAAAATATCAGATTTATTAAAAATGAACTTAAGCATTTATGGAATAAAGGTTGGTACAACTACTTTAGAAAAATTAAATATTAACAATGAATTAAATTTAGATGAAAAAATAACAATTAGTAAAGATAATCCTTCATATATCAAAGAATCTGATAAGCAAGATGGAGCGAATGAAGAGATGAAAAAAGAATTAGATGTATATGATGTTTTATTAGCAGGGGTTGAAAAAAATGATTGATAGAATTGTAATTTTTATAGGTTCAAAAAGAGATTTTGAAAATTTGATAAATGATGAAATTCAAATAGATGATGAAATTATTACCTTTATGGAGTTAATTCAATATTATAATAAACAAATTAGACAAAATGACTCTGCAAGTCCAAATGGTTGGATTGCTAGAAAAAAACATATAAAAAATTGTATAGTTAGAGCAGATGATTATGCTAGTGTACTAGAACATGCGATTAGTAATTTTGTAAATGTAATAACATTAAATAGTGATATTGAAAACTTATTTATACATAATCCACCTAGACGAGTAGTACAATCATTAAATTCAGGATATTCTGATATTATGGAGTTTAAAAGTTCAAAATATGAAACAATAAATAGAAGTAAACTGAAGAGTATATATTTAAAGATGAATGAAGATGTAATTGGTCAAGAAAAATGTAAAAAAGAAATTACATCATCATTATATAAATTACTTACCAGACTAAAAGATAAACCAATCGTGCTTTTATTATATGGTCCATCAGGAGTTGGAAAAACAGAAACAGCTAAAAGTATAAGTAAATCTTTAGGGGGAAAGCTGCTTAGAATACAGTTTTCTATGATGCAAAATCAAGAGGCATACAATTATGTTTTTGGTGGAGATCATTCTAGAAGTAGTTTTGCTAAAGACCTGCAAAGTAGAGAGACGAATATAGTACTTATTGATGAGTTTGATAAAGTTAATCCAATTTTTTATAATGCATTTTATGAAATGTTTGACGAAGGAAGATTTGTTGATGCTAACTATGATGTGGATTTGAAAAATTGTGTATTCGTCTGCACAACTAATTTTAATAATGAAGATGAAATAAAAAAAATATTGGGACCTGCAATGTTTTCTAGAATAGGTGATTGCATTAAATATCAAGAATTAAACAAAGCAGAAAAAGAAATAATAATTGATAGATGTTTTAATGAAATTATACACAAGTTAAAAGAAGATGAAAAAGAAATTATAGAAAAAACTGATATTAAAAAATGGTTTCTAAAAAATGTAGATAGATACGATAACATTCGTATTTTAAAAAATAAAATAGAAAAGGCAATTTTTGAAACTTTAACTGAGGAAATTATTTTAAATTAAATGGAATAAATACCGAGATTGCAAAATTTTCTAAATAGATATTGACAAAATATGTAAATACATATAAAATATGCAAAGAAAGTGTGATGACAAAGGCATTGCACAGATTTATTAATTAAGAAAAAGTGTTAGCAAAAAGTTGCTTAAGATAACACCTAATAGTGTGAAAACATTATTGGGTGTCTTTTTTTATGCTTTTTTTCCAGTACATTGACAAACACACTTATTTAAGTGTCATAACAAGCCATTTTCTTTAATATTCTGTATTAGATATTTAATTTGGAGATGATGTGAATATGAGTAAAGATAATAAAAAGACAAAATGTAGTGGGCTAGAATTTAATACATATTGTATATTTACAGAAGAAAAAAAGGATGTGAAAGAAACAATAGGATTAATTTTTAAAGATTATTTAGAAAATTTAAAAATAAAAACTAAGTAATTATTACATATTATTGCAAAATAATTTTAAACATATTACAATTTAATTGTAGATGATTACGGATAGGAGGTCAGATGCTAGATTTAAAAAGCCAGAACTTTAAAGTTGGAATGTATATAAGATTGTCTAGAGAAGATGGCGACAAGCAAGAAAGCGAGAGTATCGGTAATCAAAGGAATATTTTGCAAAGATATGTAAAGGAGAATGATTTATGTTTTGTAAAAGAATATGTTGATGATGGAGTAAGTGGTACAACATTTGATAGACCAGGATTTAATGAGATGCTACAAGATATTGAAAATAAAAATATCAATATGGTTATAACAAAAGATTTATCAAGACTAGGTAGAGATTATATTAAGACAGGATTTTATATAGAAGATTATTTTCCCAAAAACAATGTTAGATATGTTGCCATAACAGATGGAATAGATACATATTTAGAGAGTAACAATAATGATATAACACCTTTTAAAGCAATTATGAATGATATGTATGCTAAGGATATTTCAAAGAAAATTAGAAGTGTTTATAAAGAAAAGCAAAAACAAGGCGAATATCTTTGTAGTACAACTGCTTATGGCTATAAAAAACATCCTAGTATAAAAAATAAATTAGTTGTAGATAGAAAAGTAAAAAGTGTTGTAGAAAAAATCTTTGATATGTATTCAAATGGACATGGGAGCTCAGAAATTGTAAATTATTTAAATAGCCACCAATATTTATCTCCATCAGGTTACAGAAAAACAGGAATAGTTCAAGATGAAAACAAAACAGGGTATAACTGGAATGAAGTAACTATATGTAATATGCTTAGAAATGAAGTATATATTGGAAATACAGTGCAAAACAAAAAGTCTGTTATATCATATAAGGTAAAAAAAATAAGAACCGTAGAAAAAGAAAATCAACTAAGAGTAAATAATACACATGAACCTATTATAGATAAAGATACATTTGAAAAAGTACAATGCATTCTAGAAAAAAGAGGAACAAACACAAAACTTAAATATGACTATTTATTACGAGGGTTACTTTACTGTTATCATTGCAAAAGAAAATTGCAAATAGTTTTAAAGAAAAACTCTAAAAGAGATTCAAAAGCACATCCATATATAACTTGTAGTGATGCAAAAGAAAGAGGATGCTACCCACTAAGCATGAATTATGAAAAATTAGAAAGACATATTATTGATATTGTAAAAAAGATATGTAGAATATATGCAGATAAAGAGATTTTCGCGAGGGTTTTTGAAAAATATCAAAATAAAACTCTTGATATAAGAGAAGGTTATAGAAATAAACTATCACAGGTTAATAAAGCTATAAATGAAATAAATAGTAACTTAGACAAGATGTATATGGACAAATTAAGAGGTGTCTTGCAAGAAGAAGATTATATTAGAGTTTCACAAAAATTAAAATTTGAAAGAACAAAATTAAATGAACAAAAGAAAGAAATAGAGCAAAAATTAAGTCAAACAGAAGAAAAAGTAGATAATAAAAACAAAGCAAAAGAAGAAAAAGAATTAGATGAATTAATAGAAGATTTTTTGAAATTAGAAAAGATTGATAAAATTTATTTATATCGATTAATCAACAAAATAGAGATAGATAAAGATAAAAATATTTACATATATTTTAATTTTTCAAAATTAGATTCTATTAATGAAAATCTAGATGAATTTATAAAAATTGAACAAATATTAAGTCAGAAGAATTACCAAGTTGGCTAAAATCTATAAAAAATGTTGAAAAATTCGAAGAACTTTAGTAATATTATTAATGAAGGGGAGATGTAGTATGAAAAAGAGAATTATTATTGGATCAATTATGATAGCAATAATTGCTTTAATTGTAGTTTTGTTTTTTTACATAAACAATACATATTCAGACGATAATATTATATCAAAAGGATATAAAATATATGGAAGTGATTATTGTTCTAAGGATGATGATAATCCTATGCATGAAGATTCTGAACATCGTATGTTGGCAGGAACTGCTATTACTCCATATAAGTGTCAACTTTGTAATAAAAAATATCAGAACCCTAATACAGCAATACCTAAAATATGCTCTTCATGTGCAAACATTACAGGAAGATGTATGCAGTGTGGAAAGTTAAAAAATAAATAATATAAAAGTTTTTAGTTTTGTAAATTGGAAATTACAAGAAATTTAGATTATGGTTGGTAGTTTTTTAAAACCACACCTTCTATATTTGCCTTCCAACCACTAGGAAATGGAATAGAAGGGTAGTTATTTGAAATCTTTTGAGCCTGCTCATAAATACTAGAAGATTTAAACATACCTGTTACTAGATTTACACCATCAGGGTTTATCATGGGGGCAATATAAATAGATACGGTATCAAAAATATTATGAGTACTGTATCCATAAATGTCAGAATTTGTTACATAAGAAATACAAAAATTCTCAATAAATTTCATTAAAAGAGTAGCAGTAATCCATTCATTTGCATGAAAGGCACCATTATAAAAAACCTGTTTTGTTCCTTTGCCAATACGAACTACAGTTAAATCTTTTCCTAAAACACTTTTACCTATACTTTCTATTTGTAAGAAAGGATAAATAGTTTTTAATGCAGAAATATTATTTTGCATTATTTCATAAGTATAGCTAATATTAGTAGGGACAATATAACCAAATGGGACTATAATCCTTTGTCCAGGATATATACTATTAGACTCTAAATTAGGATTAGCATATTTTATTCGGCTGATTCTTGTTGAAAATTTATTAGCGATATTATACAAAGAACCATTGTTTTTAACAGTATATATAGTATATCCATTTAAATAAGGGAATAAGGCGTTCCAGGTGGCTAGGCCAACAATACCATCAGGGATTAAACCGAAAATCTTGGTGAAATTTAATAACAGAATTTTTTGTAATTGCTCCAAAAATACCGATCTATATTACCGAGAAAAGTACCCAATCTTTTGAAGAACTGATTGTAAAAGTTCTACATTTGGACCTGTAGAACCAATTTGTAAAGTTTCCACAATATATCACCTAATAATAATTTATGCAGGTATAGTAATAATATGATTATGATACTTATTGAAAATGATAATTTTTTTATATTACAAAAAATTAAAGCACCTATTTTTAGCATAAGTGCTTTAATTAAAAAATATAAATATAAGAATTTGGTGCGGCTAGAGGGACTTGAACCCCCAAGCTCAGACTTCGTAGTTGGCATACGCTCTAAAATATATTTCATCCCTGCATATTATAAATCATTTCATAAAACAGTATTTTTTTGATATTATACTTTAAAATAGAGGGTTTGTCAATTTTTTTGAAAAATTGCAAAAATTTAAAATAGTTTAATATGGTTTAAGAAAAATTGAAAAAGTTTATTATAAAACTACTTTTTGGGGGAATTTGGGGGCATCAAAAATAACCTCTGGGGGAACTTTGGGGGCAGATGTAAAAACCTTTATATTTGGGCATTTTTCTGTTTCCCCCATTCAAAAAATCTTTCCCCCAGTATTTTTTTAGGAGATGTTAAAAATGGTACAATTTATAATTGGTTTAATTATAGGGGCTAATATTAGCCTCTTTTTATATGCTTGCATTTTAGCAGGTAAAAAATCAGATGAGGAGGTGATACAGTATGAAAATTCGCAAAATTATAACAAAAAGTAATGAAGATATTGCAATATTGATAAAAAGAGGAACAGAACTAATTTCAATAACTGTTGATACGGACAATAATATTGAAATTAACGGTTATGAAAATGATATGGTTTTATTGGAAGAAATTGCAGTTACTCAATTACAAAATCAACAAATGGAAAATGACTTATTTGATAATATTATGAATATGCAGGACATAGATGATGCACCTTTTATGAAAGATGAGGAGGGAGAAACTTGAAAGAAAAGAGATATTACTGGTTGAAGTTATATGATACTTTTTTTGATAATAAAACAAGTAAATTTCTCCGTAAGTTGCCAGATGGGGATAAGATACTACTAATCTATCTAAAATTGCAATTAAAACTTCTTAAAAGCGAAGGAATCTTTGTATATGAACATTTATGCGAATCTATGGCAGAAGAAATTGCTATGACACTTGATGAAGATGTAACTATTGTTAAGATATTATTAACAGCACTTGAAAAAACAAAGACCATTGAATTTTTTGATGAAGATACATTTATGCTATCAGAAATGCAAGATTTAATCGGTAGCGAAGGTTCTAGTGCTGCAAGAGTTAGAAAGCATAGAGAAAAATATAAAATGTTACAATGTAACGGTGAAGTAACAAGTAGTAACACACCTGTAACAAATTTGTTACGGAGAGATAGATATAGATATAAAGATGATTGATGATTTATTTAATTTAATAATAAATAAAAGCCCTAAAATTTCACAAAATTTTTATGAATTGATTGAAAAATTAGAATTTAATTATACTGCTGACATTTTAAAGACATTTCAAGATGACAAAATAGAAATGCTAAAAATCATCTTATATACTCTTTATCAGTTAGAAATAGAGCAATTTCAAAATATATTATCAAGGGTAAAAAGAGAAGAACTAATAAATCTCTATAATCTATGTAAAAGCTATAATACAGATAATTTCTTATCTTACTATAAAAAAACAATTATCAATAAATATACTGATAACACTACATAAGGAGCTGATTGTATGTTAGATAGTTATATGAATAATTTTGAAAATATTGTTTCATCCACCCTATTTATAGTATTTAAGATTACACTTATTGTATTAGTAAGTTTGCTAATATTATCTTTGGTTTTGCTAGCCATAGGGTGTTTGATAAAATCACAAAAGCTAAAATCAAAATTTTTAATAGCTGTACCAAGTCTATTGATAGTAATAATATTTTTCTTATCAATTCCCCCTATCTTCGTACACTTTAAAAATATGATTTAAGTATATAGTAAATCTCCTTAAAGTTTGCCCTAACACTATATAAGGAGATGATGTTTAAATGAGTTTAAAGAAAAGTAAAAAGCATGTAGTTTCTAAACTAAAAGCCATAGGAACAATGCTTACATTATTTGCTATAAAAACTAATATGGTTTTTGCAGCTGAAGGTGGAACTACTATTGGAACAGCCGAAGTAACACAAGCAACGGATAATATAAAAAGAGTAATTACTTCTATCGCAATGCCACTTGGTGGTGTTCTTATCTTTGCAAGTGTTGTAGTTGCCGCAATAAAGATGATAGCAAACTCAAATAACCCTCAAAAAAGAGCTGAAAGTATTGGTTCACTTGCCTGGATATGTGGTGGTGGCGTTGTTTTAGGTGCAAGTCTTATAATCGCTGGAATAATTGTTAATGTAGCAACTAACAATACTGGTGGATTACTTGGTGGATAGGTGATGCTTATGAGAGTATTTAAAGTTCCATTTGATATTAAACGCGAAGAAAAAATCTTCGGTGGATACCTTAGTTTAAGGCAAGTAGTATATTTAATGCTAGGTGCATCAAGTTTGGCTTTACTTGCTACACCACTTCCAATAGTATTAAAAATAATATTTATTTTACTAATTGCAAGTTTCTTTTTATTGTGTACTTTTCTAAAAATAGGTGAGCAGAACTTTGATAAGTTCTTTTTTTATGCCTTAAAATACCTATTTCGTAAAAAATACTTTGTATATAAGAGGTGTTTGAAATGGTAATAATGATTATATTTTTAGTTTTAACTGTACTTTTTGTTATAGGTACAGCCATTTATTTAAACAATAAAAAGAAAAATGTAAATGCACCAAAACACAGTATAGGTACAAAAGACAAAAATGCAGATAAGAATGATAAAAAAGGTAAAAAACAACTAACTGATATTTTACAAATTAAAATTAAAGACAATATTATTTGCTTAGGTAATAGATATTCAAATGTTATAAGGCTTGGAAACATAGATTATAATATGCTTTCAAATTCTGAACAAGATTCTATTGAAAATGTGCTAATTCAAACAGCTCTTGCAATAGATTTTCCAGTTCAATTTTTTTCTACAACAGAGTTCATAGACACAAGTAAAGTCATATCTCTTATTAAGAAAAATAAAACAAGCAATGTAAAGATTAGAGAATATAAGGAATATCTAATTGACTATTTACAAAATCTTATGGAAAACAGGACTATTTCTGTTGTAAAAAACTATGCAATTATAAGTTATGATGGCACTTATGATAAAGCCTTAGAAGAATTAAACAGAAAGTCATTGTCTTTTACAGGAAATTTATTGAGAGCAAAAATCGTTTGTGAAATATTAAATGAAGATGAATTATACAATTTAATTTATAGAGAATTAAACAAAAATTCTGCTATAAATATTAGCAATTTAAAGGAAGGAGGAAAAAACTTATATGTTGGGAAAAAACAAAAAGCAAAAAGAAATAAACATATTTGATAATATTCTTACTATGGCAGACATACTGCTTCCTGAAACATTGCAAGAGAAAAAAGATTATTTAATTTTAGGATATAACAAATTCACAAGAATTTTTGCAATGACAATTTACCCTGAACAGACTTGGGTTAGTTGGCTTGATGACTTATTTCATATTGGAAATATCAATATTTCTGTAAAAATAGAGCCTTCAAGTAATGGCAATGTAATTAACCAATTAACTAAAAAATTAGTGCAAAGTCAGTCTGAATATGCAACATATTCAAGACAAGGTAATATTTTGCATCTTCCAGAGTTAGAAAAGCAAATTGGAGATTTAGAAGATCTAAGAATGCTTATTCAAACAAATCAAGATAAACTCTTTTTTGCTACAATTTTTATTTCTGTGAATGCTGAAACTCTTGAAGATTTAAACGAAAAGACAAAGATATTGGAAAGTGAATTAAATAAAAAGACTGCTATGATAAGAACTTTAACATTTAGGCAAGTTGAAGGTCTAAAAACAATGCTTCCTACTGGTGAAGTACCTATTCCAAATTACGAAAGAAATATGGTCGCAGGTCGGAATTGCCACTTTAATACCAATATCTAACCCTAATCTTTCACATGATAGAGGTATTTTCATAGGGAGAAATATGTATACAAATGCTCCTGTATATGTTGATACTTTTATTGGTCCACCTACCCTACCTAACCCTCATGTATTTATTTGTGGTACAAGTGGAGGTGGTAAAAGTGTAGCACTTAAAACATTAACTGCTAGAAACATTGCAACTACTCGGTTGTGGTGCTTTTTTTATAGATGTTGAAGGAGAATATACAAATCTTACTAAAATGCTTGGTGGAAAAGTAATTAAAATAGAACAAGGAAAATCTGCAGGTGTAAATCCATTTGAAATTGAGCCAGATACCAAAGGTAATATGCAATTTATCAATATCTTAGATAAAGTGGCAGAAATAAGAGCATTACTTGGCACAATTTGTAGAAATTATGGAAGGACATTAACAGGTACAGAAAATACAGAAATTGAGGTAATTGTAAATCAATTATATGCAGGAAAAGGCATTACAAGTGATGTAAATTCACTTTTTGAAAAAAAAGGTGGAAAACTAGACAATGGAAAATATGCAGTTGGAAGGATACCTAAAAAAATGCCAACTCTTACAGACTTTCAAAAAAAATTGAAAGAAAGAGGTAATTGTGAAGAACTATCGAATATATTAGTTCCTTTCTTGAAGGGCAATTCATTGCGGTATGTTTGATTGTGAAAGCAAAATTTTATCAAGCGAAGATATCATTTGTTTTGATATGTCAGAAGTAAAAGATGAATTTACCAAGTTATATTCTAGTTTTGTAATATTAACATGGGTTTGGCAAAAGTATGTATTAAAGAATAGAGATAAAAAGAAAATTATCGTATGTGATGAAGCATGGTTATTTTTAAAATATCAAGAATCAGCAGAATTTCTAGTAAATGTAGCACGCCGACGGTCGCAAATATAATGTTCCTTTATTTATCCGGAAGTCAATTTATAGATGAATTTTTGCGGTTGTGAAGAACGGAAAAACAATAATAAATATCTGCTCAACTAGGTATATCTTTAAGCAAAGTCCTGGTTCTGTTGATGCTGTTGTAGATTTCTTTAATCTATCAGAAGGAACAAAAAATTTCTTAACTGCGGCAAGTCCAGGTCAATGTATTATAAGTTTAAACAATAGTGTTACTGCAATTAAATTTGTAATAACACCTTATGAAGAACAATTTGTATTTACCTAAAATAATATAGTGTTTTCTATTGCCCTACCTTAAAAAATAGGAGGCAATAGTTTGAAGAAAGTAGTTAAAAGTTTTGTAATTGTAATTACTATACTTTTTTTATTATCTCCGTTTTGTTTTGCTGAAACTGATTTTAAAGAACAAATAAAAAGTGAAGATGGATCACTTTTTGAAAAAATAATTGCAGAGTGCATACGGTGGTATTGCCCAGACAGTTTTTGATTTCACCACAGGTGAAGATGCAAATGTAGGTTTCAAAGATTATGATGAACTGATTTTCAATAATAGGCAAAGTGCAGATGCTTTATCTCCTTTTACGCAAGAACTATGGGACAAGACTATGAATTGGTACAAAGTTTTTGCTATAATTAGTGGTTGTTTAATTCTAATTGCTGTATTTATACTTTCATATAAGATTATGAATGCTGGTATGAATACAGCAAAAAAGAACGAAGCAAAAGATAGTTTAATGCGACTATGTTTTGGTGGTGTTGCTATTGCTCTTGCCCCACTATTTATAAGATTTCTTTTGTATGTAAATAATAGTCTTGTTTATTTATTAGTAACAGCTGCAAATAGTGGTTCTCTTGAATCATCACTTGGCGACAGTATGCTAACAAGCATAAGGACTGGAAATGCTATAACAACAGCATTAGTTATAGCAATGTTCATATATCTTTTTGTTAAGTTAAATATAAAATTTATTGTAAGGCAATTTACAATTATTATATTTACAATATTCACACCAATAGCAGCAGCCTTATGGATAGTAAATAAAAATGTTACAGCAGCAGCTATTTGGGGTGGACAAATTATTATGAATATATTTATGCAATTTATATATTGTTTCTTATTCCTTATATATTTAGCATTTCTTCCAAGTGGTGGTGGCTGGGCAGTATCTCTTATATGGGCTATGATGATATTACCACTAGCAGATGCTTTATTAAATTGTCTACAAAATCTAACTTCAAGAATTGCCGGAGTAGACAATGAACAAATGACAAATCGTGTAATTGGTATGGGTGCAATGGCTGGATTTGGTTTAGCAGCTATAAAAGAGCAATTTAAAACACCAACAACTGGAAATAATAATGGTGGCAACACAAATGGCGACAATTCTGGTGGAGGTTTAAAAGGTTTTGTATCAAGAGCAAAATCAGTAATAAATCCTACAATGAATTTAAGTGCAGAAAAAGACTATAACGGTAATGTAAACCCTATTAGGGATGTTGTACCAAAAGAAAAGAATACAGTAAATATCACTAAATCTAATGGAGAAAATAAGGATAGTTTAAGTAAAGGAAGCAAGGCAAAGACAGTTGCAGGAAATATTGTAAGAGGTGGTGCTAAGGCTACAACTGCATATTTGGGTGTTGGTGCAAAAATGGCGGAAGGAAATTTTGATAGTTATTCTCGAAACAACCATACACAAAGAAAAAATAATTTTCAAAACACAGAGTATGTAAATAAGTTAGCAAATGACAAAGAGATATCACAAAGGCAAGGTGATAATAATGAGCATAAAGGATAAGGCAAAGAATAAGGCAAAAAAGCAAGTTAAGAAAATTGCTTTTAAAGTCTTAAAGCCATTTTTACCATTTATTTTAATTATTGGACTTTTGTTTTTTGCAGTTTGTACCATTATAGATGCAGTATTTGTGCAAGAAGTTCAAACAGACAGCTCTGATTTACCACCTGAACAAGCAGAAATAAGAAATCTATGTATAGCAAAGTCAGAATATCTAAACACTTGCCATAATTATATAGGTTCTGAATCCACAAACAATTTACTAGATGTGGATAATAGAGAAAATGATAAACTAGTAGAATGGTCGCATTTATACGCAATAATGGCATTTCACAATATGAGTGATAATAGAGATATTAACGAAAGTTTATTAAATGAAGTGGCAAGTAGTTTTGAAAGTACATTTAGATATGAAAAAGATACTGTAACAATAGAAACTACAACAAAAGATAAAGACGGAAAAGAAACTACAAGTAAAAGAGAAGAAACTCACTATATACTTGTAGAAAGCGATTCTATAATAGGGCATTACAAATACAATTATGAAACAAAGACAGTAGAAAATGGAGATACTAAAACAACTGGTAAAGTATTTACAAATGAAGAATTAATTGGAGAAAAATACGAAAGATTAAGGAAATATTTAAAAGAAAAATTAAGGATAAGCGAAGATGACCTTGATACAGATATTCAAGTAATTATTCAAGCATCAAATGGCTACTATGAAGGTGAAGAATCAACAGCATGGCTTCAAGGTAATTCATCAAATGCAACTATAATTAGTGATGGCTCTGGGCTAGTTCCTAAACGGAATGTTCACTTGGCCAATACCAGGCTACACAAATATCACTTCACATTTTGGTATGAGAACTCATCCAATAACTGGTGTATATAAATTACATAGTGGTACAGATGTTGGAGCTCCTATTCGGTGCTAACTTTGTTGCAATGGCTGATGGTACTGTTATAAAAGCAGCATATAACAATGCGTATGGAAATATGGTTATGATTGATCACCGGAGATGGAATAGTTACTCTATATGCACACGGTTCTGAAATCTTAGTTAAAACAAATCAAACTGTAAAGCAAGGTGAGCCTGTTCTAAAAGTAGGTTCAACAGGTTATTCAACTGGACCACATGCACACTTTGAAGTCCGTATCAATGGTAATTTTGCAAATCCAGAGGACTATTTTGAATAAAAGGAGGCAATAAGTGTGGTATTAATTTTTACTGATAATGAGCAGTTAGATAGAGATTTAAGTAAAAAGATTGAAGACAGCAGAATTGTATATTATCCTGATTATGTATTAGAAGAAAAACAGGCAACTACTCTAATTGCTACATTACAACCAAATAAATATAACTTTAAAGATTTTATGTTTAAAGTCAGAGAAAGAAATATACAAGTTATTTTAATTTTGGAAAATGACAAGGTAAAAGAATTAAAAGATGCATTAACACTAGGTATCTATGACCTTATTTTTGATCCATTTGACTTGGAAGATGTTTGTAAAAAAATAAGAAATCCTACCCCATTTTCCGAAATCTCAAAATACATAAAAGATATTATAGGACTAGAAACAAGCTAGTTCTATTTTATTACAAAATTTAAGGGAAGGAGGTTAAAAAGTTGAAGGACAAGACAAAAAAAGTTACAAAAATTATAGTTATTGTTTTAAGTATTTTAGTATTACTTGGACTAGCCATTTTTGGAATATATAAATACATAGAATATAGACATATTCAAGATAATATCAATAGCATTTATGACATATATAACAATGATGATAGAAATGATATTATTACAGATTTTATAAATGAAAATTCACAAAAAATAGCTGGAACACCTGTTGAATCAGAAACAGAAAAAGGAAAATACTTAAATGCAATAGGGACACTTGAGATACCTTCAATCAATTTTAAAGATATTGTAATTGAAGGTACTTCTCAGCAGTCATTAGCACAAGGTATAGGTCTTTTTGAACATAGCAATATTTTGCAAGGTAATGTATGTTTAGCAGGACACAACACAAGTAGATTTTTGGTTAATCTAAAAAATGTAAAAGAAGGAGATACAATCAAATATTCTTCTTGCTTAGGAAACAAAGAATATACAATAACTACTATCAAGCAAATAGATGAAAATGACTGGTCCATGTTAGAAGAAACAGAAGATAATAGAATAACAATCATAACTTGTGTTCACAAAAAACCGTCTCTAAGGCTTTGCGTTCAAGGGATAGAGCAAAAATAAATTTCCACTTTTTCAGCGTTCACTTTTTTTAAGAATGATGCTATTCTTAAATAGAGGTGATGTTTTATGAGTAAGAAAAAGTTATTTATTATAGTTGGTCTAGTAATTTTTTTAGTAGTTATATTGTCTGATATTTATTTTTTAAATAATAATGAAAAAATCTCTAATATAGATTTTAAAGATAATACTATTAATGAAGTTGCATCGACTAATACTATTGATAATACTAATACAATGGAAATTGAAAAACAAGAAAATCAAGATGCAAATGTTATTCAAGAGGAAACACAAGAAAGTAAAGAAAGTACAGAAGATAAAATCTCAAAAGGAACAAAAGACAATCAAAGTGTAAGCACAAAAGATATTAGTTCAAAAAGTAGTTCTAATAATCAAAATACGAAAGAAACAAATCAAAATAACAAAGGAAGTAGTACCAGTCAAATTACAACAACAGATACAAATAATAATCCTGTATCTACACCTACGCCAACCCCACCACCAACAACTACTTCAAAGCCTGAAACAAATATAAAGAAAATAACACAAGAAGAATTAACAGATGAAATAGATAAATATAAGGCAGATATAATGGCTATAAAGCCAGGTTTTAATTATGTATATGCTAAAAGAGGACAGACATTTTATCCTTATAGAACAAGTGAAATAGAAATTGGTGTTGGAAATGTAACATTTGGGACTATTTACTACTATGTAGAAATATTTGTTGAAGGAAATCAAGAAAAGTTTAGATATTATATTGACTGGGAAGGTAAGAAATAATCATTCAAAAATAGGTTTTTTATAGCCTATTTTTTTATGTTCAAATTTTATAAAGAAAGAAGGTTTTTTATATGAGAAATAAACAAGTAACAAAAATATTTAGTGTATTTTCACTTATACTATTATTATTCACAACATTATTTTCTAATTTTTCACAAGTTCAAGCAGTAGAGGTAGGGCAAAAAGTTGAAATTGTGAATTTAGGAGAATGTGATAGAAATGTTAAATATAGACAAGATAATGGTGTCTATTCATATATAATAACTCACTATGTTGGTTATTATGAAAATGGTGTATTCCACCCTGCCTATTGCCTAGAAGTTTCAAAACCAGGTGTTGATGATACTTTAAGTTATGATGTAACAGTTCAAGAAGCAATACAAAATGAAGCTGTTTGGAGAGTTTTAAAACATGGATATCCTTATGCTGGAACATTAGGGTTAGATAATGAAATGGATGCATTTTTTGCCACTAAACAAGCTATTTACAGAGTATTAGATGGTGGAGATGTAGGTCGTTATCAAGGTGCTAATGATAGAGGAAATAGAATTGTAGCAAAAATCCAAGAACTTGTTGATATTGGCCGTAACGGTACAGAAACAAGACAAGACCCTGTTATAAATATCTCAACAGTAAAAAATGCTAGTGTTGATGATGTAGACAGTAATTATATTTCACAAGTATATAAAGTAGATTCTCCAATAAACTCAAAAGATATTCGTATATATATCAATGGTGAGCAAGCACCTGCAGGAAGTAAATTAACAGATATGAACAATAATGAAAAAGAGGTATTTCAAAAAGGAGAACAATTTAAAGTAATTGTACCTAGAAAAAATATTACAGATAAAATTTCAATAGATATTGCAGCAACTGGTAGTGTAGAAACATTTCCTGTATTTTATACTGAATCTCCAAATGATGCATGGCAAGACTATGCCATTGTATCTGATCCATTTGTATTAACAACTACAAGCTCTAAAATGGAATATGAACCATCTGGAGATGTAGAAATAGAAAAAGTGTCAAAAGAAGATAATGAGTACAGTGGTTTACCAGCAGGAAGTGGTCTTCAAGGAGGAACTTTTGAAATAGAAAGAATTGATGGTGTTAAAACATATAAAAAGCAATTCACTACTGATAATTTAGGAAAAATTATAGCTTCATTAGAACTTGGCCGTTATAAAGTAACAGAGATAAAAAGCCCAGACTACTATCAAATAGGAAAAGAAGGAGCAGAATATGAATTTACTCTTGAATATGATGGTCAAAAAATTGTAATAAAAGTTGAAAATGATAATGTAACATTAGAAACAGAAGTTGAAAAAGATGGAGATAAACAAGGACAAGGAAATGAGGTTATAAATTATCAAATTTCAAATGTTCACAATTCATCTTCTGTAAGACTTGAAAATTTTAGAATTGAAGATAGCTTACCAAGTGAGGTTCGTTTACAAAGTATTACAACAGGAACTTTTAACGAAGATTTAAAATATAAAGTAACTTATACAACAAACAAAGGAAATACAAAAACAATAGCAACAAATTTAAGTACACAAACAGATAACACAATAGATTTTACAAAAGAAAAATTAGCAGATGATGAATATATCACAAAATTTACACTTGTATTTGATAGTGTAAAATCTAATTTCAAAAGTACAAAAGATATTACTGTTGCAGCAAAAGTAATAGAAGGATTAGAAGTTGATTCTACTTTTAAAAACTGTGTTGTAGTTGGTGGTACATATATTGGTGTTACAGTTGAAGATAAAGATTGCACACCTACAACTGTATATGAAAATAAAGTAGAAATTAATAAAACAGCAGCTGAAGATAATCAATATACAGGAGATAAAAAAGGAGATAAACTTTCAAATGTAACATTTGATATTTATAATGCAGAAACAAATGAAAAATTTGGAACAGTTGATATTCAAAATGGTTATGGAGAACTAAAATATTTACCTATTGGAAAATGGTATGCAGTTGAAACCTTAAAAAATGATTACTATATTTTCCCTGAAAATAATAGATTTGATTTTGAAATAACTAAAAAAGGACAAACTGTTGTATTAAATATTGAAAATGATGTTGTAAATTTAATTGTTGACGTAGAAAAGACAGGAACTGTTGAAATACAACCAGGCAAAGATATTACATATAATTTTGATATTCAAAATAAATCAAATGATACTGTAAATAACTTTGTTTGGGGTGATATTCTTCCATCAGAAGTTAGAGCAAAAAGTATTACAACTGGTACATTTAATCAAGATAATACATATCAAGCTCAATATATAACAAATAATAACTCAAATTGGAAAACAATTAAAACATGCACTACAAAAGAAAATACAGAAATAATGCTTGATAAAGATACATTAGGTCTAGCAGATGATGAGTATGTTACAGAAGTTAGATTTGTATTTGAAAAACCAGTAGAAAAAGGATTTAAAAATGAGGGTACAAAGATTATTGTTACAGCAAATACAGACTTACAAAATAATCAAATAATAGAAAATCATACATATATTACAGCTGATTATTTAGATGTCAAATTAGATGATGAAGATGAGTTCCATACAATAGTTAGAATACCAGAAACAGAAAAACCAAAGACATTACCTCGTACAGGTAATTAAATTTTGTTAGTTAATTCCTATAAATTTGCCCTTCAAAAAATAAATTTATAGGAGGAAAAGCATATGGAAATTACAAATGTTAAAATTTATAGAGCAAGACAAGTAGGTCCTGTCTTAGCCTATGCAAATGTTATTTTAGATAACAAATTTATTATTCGAGGAATCACTTTATTAGAGAAAGATGACAAAAGATTTATTTCTATGCCATCAAGGCGAGTAAGAAACGGAGAAAGACATTTTAGGGATACTGCACATCCTTTAAATCAAGAAGTTAGAAAAGAATTAACAGATGCAGTATTCGAGGCATATGAAGAATTTTTAAAATCAGAAGAATAATATTGATTTTCCTATATTTGCCCTTTATACTACTAATGAAAGGACTTTTTTTTATGATTATAAATGAAAAGATAAATAAACAATTAAAAGTTTTAAATAATCAAATAGAAAATACAATAAAAAGCAATAGTTTAACAGATACGCAAGTAGAAAGTTTTTTATTAAATTTTGAAAAAGTAAGATACAATTTATTAGCCGAAATAAAAGAATATAATAAAAATGTTGAATTTGAGTATGAAAAAATTAAAACTATTGATGATAACTATAAGGCTGAATTAAAAGATAATATATTAAAAATATATGTACCTGAAACACTACCAAGTTTTAAAAATCTAAAAACACACACTTATAAAAGAATTTTATTAAATGTCGCAGAAATTACAAAAGAATTTAAAGGGCTATTTTCAAATGAGGTATTTATATATATCAAGGTATGCAACAATATAGAAGGTTGGGACATAGACAATAAATATGTAAAGCCTATTGCAGATGCTCTAATCATAAGTGGTGTTATTGAAGATGATAATATGTCTAAAATGTTTTATTGTGCAAAAGGTGAATTTTCTGAAACGCCACACACAATAATTTATGTGTTAGATGGCAAAAAAATAGGGCAATTTTTAAAAAAAGTAGAATGCTAAAAGTATGGTTTTTAGGAAGAAAAATTTTTTGATTTTTGCGACAGTTTCAATTTTCAAAAATTCTTTTAAATCAAGGCTTTTAGAAAATTAAATCCCTATTTACTTTGGTGGTGGTAAGGGTGTGTAAGCGAAGCTGGAGCACCACTTCCCTTAAAGTAAGACACATAAAAAATTTAATATGTTCTATTAGGAGGTGATCTTTTTTGAACAATTTTCCAAATGGTGATGAAGAAATATCTTTAATAGAATTTATATCAAAATATCAATATTTAGATGTAAAAGATACTAAGTATTTTTTTAGTTCACAGAAATATTACAAAAAAAGAATTAGTAATTTAGTTGCTAAGAAATATCTAAAAAAGGCTAATTCGCATTATCTCATTTTAGATAAATTAGGGATTGAATTTGCTGGACTATTTAATTTTAAATACAATAAATTAAATAGGAATAAAAAATATTTGCCAAGACTACTTTATATTAGTCATTTAGCAGCTTTTTATAATAAATGTAATACTGTAAAATTTATACCTTCGTTTGATATGAAAGAAAAGCAAGAATTTACCATTACTTCAAGAAAATTTATTTCTGTATTAGAAATAAATGGTATGGAATACCTTACATATCACATTACAGAAGAACATGACAGTAAATACATAAGATTAATTTTATATGATATACAAAAAGAAAAGAGATTTAAAAATATACTTATCTTAACGAATGATGAAAATAGAATAAAAACAAATGATTTTACATTTGGAATGAATCAAGTATTAATTGTAAAAGACACACAAGAAAACAGAGAAAGATTAAAATATTTACAAAGTATAAATTGGTATAATGTAATAAAAGAACAATACAAAAGGTTTAATATATATTTATCTGATTATAATTTTTGTGAATATACAGATTATAAAAATAAATATATTAACACCTTTTATTTTTTTGACACAGAAAAAGTAAATAGAATTAAATATTTTTTGAAAGAAAACAAAGATAAAAATGCTGATATAGTATGTAGTTCACAATTAAAAGAAAGGTTAGAAAAAGAACTTCCAACCTGTAACTATTTTGTTATAGATTTGGAACAATATATTGATAAAGAGCCTTTTTATTATGATTAAAAAGGTTATCTTTTATATATTTTTATTTTTGTTTTTAATTATAAATATTTTTATTATTTTAAATGTAAAAAATTATATAGAAATTATAAATATATGTTTTAATAAAAATATTATACTAACTAATAAATTATATGCCACTATTTGCGTTGTAATTGCCCTTATTTCTATTTTTATTATATTAGATATATTACTTGTTGTCTTTAAAAAGAAAGATGAAAATAAAGGCGTTAATTTTAAAACAGAAGATGGTACTTATGGCACAGCTAGTTGGATGACTGAAAGTGAAATGAAAGATATTCTTGGAGTTGGTGATGTTCCTGGTATTATTTTAGGAAAATATAATAATGAAATAGTAAAATTACCATTTGAAAGTTATTTTAATAAAAATATATGTGTATTTGGTAGTAGTGGTAGCATGAAGACTACGGCATTTTTACTTACAAATTTACTAGAATTATCTAAATATAGAAAGTCCATTATCGTAACAGATCCAAAGGCTGAGATTTATAGGACTACTTCAAGCTACTTTAAAAGCATAAATTATACTGTAAAAGTTTTAAATTTAAAAGATATGAAGCATAGTGATAGATGGAATCCTCTTGCTGAAAATGAGAATATCAATGATGTTCAGATGAGTGCAAATACTATTATTATGAACACTCAAAAGAAAAATGGAAAAGATGAGTTCTGGCCTCGTGCAGAGGAAAATCTTTTGAAAGCCTTTGAGTTTTATTTTTTACAAATACTCGTTGACCAAAACAACTTAACAAATATTTATAAAAAAGTTGCTGGTGGTGATTTAGGGGAAATTGACAGTATGTTTAAGGGACTTCCTAATGAAAATCCAGCAAAATTAAGTTACAACATATTTGCGTCAGGTAGTGATACTATAAAAGCAAGTGTCATCACTGGATTAGGTACAAGACTTCAAACATTCCAAAATGAAGATTTACAAAGGCTAACCTCTGCAAGTGATATAGACTTAACTTTGCCAGGAAAAGAACCTTGTATTTATTATGTTATCACAGATGATATGAACGGAGCTTATGATTTTTTAAGTTCTCTATTTTATGCTTTTTTGTTTATAAAACTTGTAAGGTATGCAGATTCAAGACCAAATGGAAGATGTGATGTAGATGTTTTCTGTTTTTTAGATGAGTTTGCAAATATACGGTCAAATTCCCGAATTTAATAAGAAGATTAGCACAGTTAGAAGTAGACGGCATACGGACTAATTCCAATAACTCAAAATAAACGGACAACTCGACAGCCGTTATCCTAATAAAGTTAGTGATGAAATAATACGGAAATTGTGATACAACCTTAGGATTAGGCACAACAGACACCTTAACAGCACGGCTTTTTTTGTGATTTGATTGGTGT
>USIO01000009.1 GCA_900554815.1 uncultured Clostridium sp. | reverse complement strand
TATATAAAGGTTTATGGGTAACCTTTTAAAAACCTAAATATATTATACAAGGAGGAAAGAGATATTGGTTTAAGTTGTACAATAATTTTTTTGACAACGAAAAAATCAAACAAATCAAAAGATTAAAAGATGGAGATAGACTTATTGTGATTTTTATAAATTGTTTAGCAATAGCAGCAAATTGTGAATCTGGAGGTTATTTAAAAATAAGCGAAAACAATTTTTTTACCATAGAAACATTAGCACATCATATGGGTAGAAATCAGAAAAGTATCGAGAGTGCACTAGATATTTTCCAGGAATATAGCATGATAGTGCAAGATGAATATGGGTATAAAATTAAAAATTGGAATAAGTATCAAAACCTACAGGAGAAAGGGATAAAAGGCAAAAAAGAATCCACAAAAATAGGAAAAAATGTGTATACAGAAAGAGAAAAAGAATTAAAAAAAGAAATAGAAACAGAAGGAGGTGGGATTTATGCAAAGCAGAATTATGGAAAAATCAAAGATTTTATATAATCTAGATGAAATTTTGCAAAATGGATATTCTATAAAAACAAAAATACCTGAAGTAACAAGATGCAAGTATTGTAATAAAGTTCTAAAGCCAAGAGGAGTATTAAACCCAATAAGCAAAACAATAAATGTATTTATAGAAAATGAAAAATGTGATTGTAAGCAAGCAATAGAAGAAAGAAATAAGGTAAAAGAAAAGTTACAAAAAGAGTTAATGATACAATATGAGAACTTTAGAAAAGAAGAATTAAACAAAAAAATTAAGCAATATTATGGAACAGATTTTATAACAGCACAGTTTAAACAAAAAACTTTAGAAAATTTTATTACGAATGAACAAAATTCAATAACAAAATTAGCAGCAGAAAAATTTATATCAGATTTCAAAAATTTCAAAAATGGTATTATATTTGAAGGAGAAAGTGGAACAGGAAAAACACATATATCAATGGCGATATGCAATGAATTATTGAAAGAAAATATACCAATAATATTTGGTACATTAACAGAATTAGTAGAAAAGTATGCTAAATTTTATAATAATCATACAGATAGTGAACTAACAAAATTATATACAAAAGTAGATTTATTAGTTATAGATAATTTAGGAGTAGAACCAATGAATGATTGGCTGTTAGCTAAATTATTTACAATAATTAATGAAAGAATATTAAATGAATTACCATATATTATTACAACAAATTATAATATGGAAACTCTAAAAGAGAGACTAAGCATACCAAACAAAGTATGTGAAACGCCAAATTCTATAATATCAAGATTATCTAATATGTGCTATAGAATACAATGCAAATAAAAAAGATTATAGAATATAAAAAAGAAAAAAATGTAGCTATTTAATAGTGATGGAATATAAATTATAAACGGTTTGAAGATTATTGCTTTATTATTGTAATTTATTTTAATTTTACAATTAGCTAAATATCAATTTCAAACCAACAAAAAATGATGGTAAAAATAGCTAAGTAAGGAGGTAGAGATGTTTGAAAAAAGAATTGAAACATATGATAAATATAATTTTAGAAAAAGATTAAATGAGTTTTTAGATGTTGCAAAAACATATATGCAAGATGATTTAAATGAACACAATATTTATCAAGTTTTATACAAAACAGAACAATTTAGAAATGCAATATATAAATGTATAAAATTAAAAAGACCATTAATAGTTGATTCACCATTGCCAGGAAAAGAAGATGGAATAAGTGAATATGAAAGTAAATATTCAGATGAAATTCTAAAAATAAGGATTAATGAATTGTTGCCACCAGTAAGAACACCATATAACAATAAAAGATTAGAAAATACTTGCCAAGCAATAGGAGAAAAGTATAAAGGTTTATTTGTAAATAGAGAAGTTATAATTAGAGTACAAGTAAGTGTACCAAGAGATAATTGGGACATAGATAATAGAGATTTAAGATATATTTTGAATGGGTTTGTTTATGGTGGACTTATTACAGATGATAATATTAGATATGTAAGTTATATGTTAGAAGGAATTAATGACAAGGAAAATTATATAAAAATATTTATTGGAGACAAAAGGAATATTCAAAAAATTTGTAGTATAAATCCAAAAGAATATTTTGAAAAAGTGTGATTATTTATTAATTTCAAAATATCCAACTAGTCACACTTTTGGGACTTTAAGAAAATCACACTTTTTAGTGGACATAGAAATACCTAAAAATAAGGCAAAAAGAATACTTTTTATGCTAAAAAATTGTACATAGGTAGGGAGTACATATCAGAAAATACATATAAATACATGGAAGGACGACAGGGGGCACAAGATGTTAATCTTGTGTCTTCTGTCGCCAAAATGTAAGTTGGAAGATAGGTAGAAATGTAAAAAAGGCAGGAGGTGATTTAAGTGGTAAAAGAAAAGAGAGTATGTTTAAGGGATAGAGATATTGAATTTATAGGTTTTTTAGGGGAATATGGAAGTATCACAAATGAAAATGTTAAATTATTTTATCAGTCAGAGTATTATTACAAAAATAGATTAGCAAGTTTAGCAAAAGGTGAATTTATAGAACGATTATATGGAAAAGTTGTATTAGGTAGAAAAGGTAAAAGTTATTTGAATGAAAGAGGATTAGGTTATAGAAATATAAATAGAGATGAAACATATAAAAAAAGAATGGAAAGGATTAGTGATGTTTCTTGTAAGGTACACTTATCTGGATGGTTCTTTGAGCCAAGTTGGAGGTGTAATATTAATGCATTTACTCAAAGAGGTAATAGATTTATAGGTGTCATGTCAAGAGAAAAGAGATTGTGGAAAGAAAGTGATGAAGATTATTACAAAAGGTCTTACATAGTTTATTTCTTGTATAAAGAAATTACACCAAGAGAACTAAAGTATATAGATAAAGAATTAGATAGAAATAAAAATAATTTTAGAGGTGTAATCATATTTATAGAAGATGAATGGCTCCGAAACCATCCGAAATTTATAAATATAAGTTATTGTGAAAATTATACAATTTTATATCAAAAAGAAGTATGGGATATTTTTAGAAATATAAGTGATAAAGATTATATGAAGAATAGAATAATTGATATATTTGGAGAAAATATTGATAGAGTAAAAGGATATATGCATGAAATATATTGCATAAAAGATAAAGAGTCATATACATATATTTTTCCAATGCCTTTTGCTGATTTTAGTATTATAGATTGGATTAATTATATGGTTGATAGTGGTATTCATAGTAATATTGATTATATAGTTGTTTGTAATGAGATTTGCATAGAGGAGGCTAGAAGATTTTTGAAGGATAAAGTTGAAGTTATCTGTTTGATATAGTAATGAAAGAAAAAAGGAAAATAATACAGAATTATTGAGAAAAAAGTCATTTTATGGTATAAATATAATGGAAAATAAAAAATAGAGGTGCAAATAAAATGAATAATCAAAATATGAGAGAAAGAGAAGAACTACACAAAAAAATATGGTCAATAGCAGATGATTTAAGAGGATCTGTTGATGGATGGGACTTTAAACAATATATATTAGGAATAATGTTTTATAGATATATTTCAGAAAATATAACAAACTACATAAATGAAGGAGAAAGAAAAGCAGGAGATAAAGAATTTGATTATGCAAAATTACCAGATGATGTAGCAGAAACACAAAGAGAAGAATTAGTAAAAGAAAAAGGATTCTTTATATTGCCTTCTGAATTATTTTGTAATGTTTGTAAAAAAGCAAAAAATGATGAAAACTTAAATGAAACATTAGAAAAAATATTTAATAATATAGAAAATTCTGCAAAAGGAGCAGAAAGTGAAGATGATTTCGCAGGACTATTTGATGATATAGATGTTAATAGTAATAAATTAGGAGCAACAGTTGCTAAAAGAAATGATAAGTTAGTGAAAATATTAAATGGTATTGCAGATATTAAATTAGATGATTATAAAAGCAATTCAATAGATGCTTTTGGAGATGCTTATGAATTTTTAATGTCTATGTATGCATCTAATGCTGGAAAATCTGGAGGAGAATTCTTTACTCCACAAGAGGTAAGTGAATTATTAACTAGACTTGCAGTAGTTGGAAAAACATCAGTAAATAAAGTATATGACCCAGCCTGTGGTTCAGGTTCTTTACTTCTAAAATCTGCAAAAATATTAGGTAAAGAAAATGTAAGAAATGGTTTCTTTGGACAAGAAATAAATTTAACTACATATAACCTATGTAGAATAAATATGTTTTTACATGATATAGGATATGATAAATTTAATATTGCATGTGAAGATACATTATTAAGTCCACAACATTGGGATGATGAACCATTTGAAGTAATAGTATCAAATCCACCATATTCTATCAAATGGGCAGGAGATGAAAATCCGCTTTTAATAAATGATCCAAGATATTCTCCAGCAGGAGTACTTGCACCTAAATCTAAAGCAGATTTTGCATTTATTATGCACTCTTTATCATGGCTTGCAACAAATGGAACAGCTTCAATAGTATGTTTCCCAGGAATATTCTATAGAGGTGGAGCAGAACAGAAAATTAGAAGATATTTAGTAGATAATAACTTTATAGAATGTATTATACAATTACCAGATAATTTATTCTTTGGTACATCAATAGCAACATGTATAATGGTATTAAAGAAAAGTAAAAAAGATAATAACATTTTATTTATAGATGCTTCAAAAGAATGTGTAAAAGTTACAAACAATAATAAATTAACTGATGAAAATATAGATAATATTGTAAAAATATTTACAGATAGAAAAGATATAGAATATGTAGCTAAATTAGTTTCAAATACTGAAATAGAAGAAAATGACTATAATTTGTCTGTTTCAACTTATGTAGAAAAAGAAGATACAAGAGAAAAAATAGATATAGTAGAGCTAAACAAACAAATTGAAGAAATAGTAGCAAGAGAACAAGTGCTTAGAGATGAAATAGATAAGATAGTTAAAGAAATTGAGGTGTAAAGTATAGTGTTTTATGATAGAGATTGGAAGGAAAAAAACTCACTTTGTAATCCTTTATCTGATGACTGGTTCATTTGGAGTACAAAAGAAGAACATACAGCATCTTGGGATGTATGTATAAAATGCTATATTAATATGTCTGAAATTATGGCTACAAATTTAAGAAATAGCATAGGTAGTAACGATAATGTGCATAATATATTAGGATTTTTATTTTGTATAAGACAAGCTTTAGAATTATGTTTAAAAAGGTTATGTGAAATTAAAGAAATTGATATCACAGAAAATCATCAGATGGTAAAAATTTATGATAAAATAGAGAATTGTTATAATTGGAAAGAGTATGGAATAATCGAAGAAAAATTTAAAGAAGCTTTGGAATTCATAGAAGGAAAAAACGAAATCTTTCGTTATCCATATGATAAAAAACATACCAAATATGAAACAGTTGCAATTCATTTGAGTGATTGGTTATATTTAGTTCATGCATTATACTATATCATCACAGAAGAACGAGGAAGGAATGAAGAAAATGCATAATATCAAAGAATTGATAAAAAAATTATGTCCAAATGGAGTAGAATATAAGTATATAGGAGATCTAATTACTATAGAAAAAGGGAAACAACTTAACAAAGCATTATTGTCTAATGCAGGTAAATATCCAGTAATAAATGGAGGGATAACACCGTCAGGGTACTGGGATGAATATAATTATAATGAAGGATTAATAACAATTAGTCAAGGAGGAGCATCTGCGGGATTTGTTAATTATATCAAGACAAAGTTTTGGGCGGGAGCACATTGTTATGTAGTTTCAAAAGTAAAGGAAGGTATAAATTATAGATATATTTATCATTTCCTAAAATATAAAGAAGTAGAGCTACAAAATTTTCAGGTAGGCGCAGGAATTCCAAGTGTTAGCTTACAAGATATAAAAAAGTTATATCTTGCAGTACCACCAATCGAAGTACAAAATGAAATAGTACGAATATTAGATAATTTTACAGAATTAGAAGCAGAATTAGAAGCAGAATTAGAAGCAGAATTAGAAGCAAGAAAAAAACAATATGAATATTATAAAAACAAAATGTTTAAATTTGATAGAGATATTAAATACTATCCTTTAAAAGAAGTATGTATAACAATAAAGGATGGAATGCATAACCTACCTAAGGATAATTCATTAAATGGTGAATATCCTATTTTAAGTGCTCAAAATATTAACAATGGAAAAATATCTTTTGATGCAAAGAGATATGTTAGTAAAGAAATTTATGATAGAGAAAATAAAAGAATAAATCTTGAAAAAAATGATGTATTATTGACTATTGTTGCAACAATAGGAAGAACAGCAGTTATAAATGAAAATAATAAAATATTATTGCAAAGAAGTGTATGTGCATTAAAACCAAATGAAAAGATACATGCTTATTATCTGAAATATTATTTAGAAACAAATAAAGTTCAAGAATATATGGTAAGAAATGCTCATGGGTCAGCTCAATCTGGTTTATATTTAAATCAAGTAAGTGAAATTCAAATTCCAGTACCAACATTAGAGGAGCAAGAAAAAATTGTAAATATTTTAGATGGATTTGACGAATTATGTAATGATATTTCAGAAGGACTTCAAGCAGAACTAGAAGCAAGAAGAAAACAATATGAATACTATAGAGATAAATTATTAAATTTCAAAGAATTAAAAGTAGAAAATAAGGAGTAAGTTATGAGTAAATACAATGTAGTAATGGAAATGAGTAATTCAACAGTAGTAACTGAATATAAGTCAGTACAAAAACGTTCTGATTCATATCAAAGCGAAGCAGCATTAGAAAAAGAATTTATTAAAATGTTAGAAGAACAAGGATATGATTATTTACAAATACATGATTCTAATACACTTATAAACAATTTGCGTAAACAATTAGAGTTATTAAATAAATATAATTTTACAGATAGTGAATGGGAAAGATTTTTTAATAATAATATTTGTAACAATAATGATGGAATAGTTGAAAAAACAAGAAAAATACAAGAAGATAATATTCAGGTACTAAAAAGAGATGATGGAACAAGTAAAAATATTACATTAATAGATAAAAAATGTATTCATAATAATAGGTTACAAGTTATAAATCAATATGAAGAAAATGATGGAAGTTACAAAAATAGATATGATGTAACAATACTTGTAAACGGATTTCCATTGGTACATATAGAGTTAAAAAGAAGAGGAGTTGCTTTAAAAGAAGCATTTAACCAAATAAATAGATATCAAAGAGAAAGCTTTTGGGCTGGAAGTGGACTTTATGAGTATATTCAAATATTTGTAATTTCTAATGGCACAAGCACAAAATATTATTCTAACACAACAAGAGAAAATCATGTAAAAGAAAAGAATAGTACTAGAAATAAGAGTAAAAAAACAAGCAATAGCTTTGAATTTACATCTTATTGGGCAGATAGCAATAATAAAGTTATTCCAGATTTAGTAGATTTTACAAGAACGTTTTTTGCAAAGCATACAATTTTAAATGTACTAACAAAATATTGTGTTTTTACTTCAGAAAATATGTTACTTGTAATGCGTCCTTATCAAATCGTAGCAACAGAAAAAATATTAAATAGAATAGAAGTTTCTACAAATTATAAAAAAATGGGGACAATTGAAGCTGGTGGATATATATGGCATACAACAGGTTCTGGAAAAACACTTACTTCATTTAAAACAGCACAACTTGCAACAAGTTTAGAGTATATTGATAAAGTTTTATTTGTTGTTGATAGAAAAGACTTAGATTATCAAACAATGAAGGAATATGATAAATTTCAAAAAGGTGCAGCAAATGGAAATAGAAGTACAAAAATATTGCAAAAACAATTAGAAGATGGTACATCAAGAATTATAGTTACAACAATACAAAAACTTAGTGAATTTGTAAAAAGAAATAAAAATCATCCAGTATATCAAAAACATTTAGTGTTGATATTTGATGAATGTCATCGTTCTCAATTTGGAGATATGCACCAAATGATAGTTAAGAACTTTAAAAATTATCATTTATTTGGATTTACTGGAACACCAATATTTGCAAAAAATGCTGTAAATAAATCAAATCCAAATTTTTGTACAACAGAGCAAGCTTTTGGAGAAAAACTACATACATATACAATAGTAGATGCAATTAATGATGGAAATGTATTGCCGTTTAGAATAGACTATGTAAATACAGTAAAAGAAAAAGAAGGAATGACAGATAAAGAAGTAGCAGCAATAAATACAGAAGAAGCACTTTCATCAAATGAAAGAGTAAGCAAAGTTGTAGAATATATAATTAAGCACTTTGAACAAAAAACAAAAAGAAATTCATTTTATGATTTAAAAGGACAAAGAGTAAATGGATTTAACTCAATATTTGCTGTAAGCTCAATTCCAATGGCTAAAAAATATTACTTAGAATTCAAAAAACAATTAGAAGAAAAGCATAAAGATTTAACGATTGCAACAATATATTCATATGCACCTAATGAAGAAGATAATAGTAATGGAATATTAGAAGATGAAGATTTTGAAACAAATTTACTAGATCAAAGTTCAAGAGAGTTTTTAGACTTTGCAATAGGAGAATACAATAAAAAGTTTAAAACTAATTTTTCATCAGAAGGAAATGGATTTCAAGACTATTACAAGGATTTATCTGATAGAGTAAAAAAGAGAGAAGTAGATTTACTTATTGTAGTAAATATGTTCTTAACTGGATTTGATGCAACAACATTAAATACATTATGGGTAGATAAAAACTTAAAACAACATGGATTGATACAAGCATATTCAAGAACAAACAGAATTTTAAATTCAGTAAAAACTTATGGAAATATTGTATGCTTTAGAGATTTAGAAGAAGCTACTAATGATGCTATTGCATTATTCGGAGATAAAAATGCAAGTGGAATAGTATTACTAAAATCTTATGAAGATTACTATTATGGTTATGAAGATGATAAAGGTAGAAAACAATTAGGATATGAAGAAAGAATAGCAATCCTTCTTCAAAAATATTCATTAGGTAAGCAGATAATAGGAGAACAAAATAAGAAAGACTTTATTGTACTAATGGGAAATATCTTAAGACTTAGAAATATATTATCTTCATTTGATAAATTTGCAGGAAATGAAATATTATCAGAAAGAGATTTTCAAGATTATATAGGAACATATACAGATTTATATGAAGAATATAAGTCAAGACCAGAAGAAGAGGAAAGCATTAAAGAAGATATAGTATTTGAAATGGAACTTGTAAAACAAGTAGAGGTAAATATAGATTATATATTAATGCTAGTTGCTAAATATCATGATTCAAATTGTGAAGATAAAGAAATACTAGGTTCTATTGATAAAGCTATAAAATCAAGTTTAGCGCTTCGTTCAAAGAAAGAGTTAATAGATAAATTTATTTCAAAAATCAATGCAGACACAAATGTATATAGTGATTGGGCTAAATTTGTAAAGAAACAAAAAGAAGAAGATTTAGAAAATTTAATAAAAGAAGAAAATCTAAACGAAGAAGCAACAAGAAAGTTTTTGGATAATTCTTTTAGAGATGGAGAAGTTAAAACAACTGGTACAGATATAGAAAAAATATTACCACCAATGAGAAGATTTGGAGGAGGAAACAGAGCAGAAAAGAAACAAACAATAATTGATAAGATAAAGAAATTATTTGAAAAATATTTTGGAATAAATAGTTCAAATAATGAAGAAAACAATGAGATAAGATATGATGTTACTGATGAAGAAGATAATGATAATTTAGGAATGGTTGCTGAAGATGGAGAAGAGTATAAAAAAATAAAAAATTAATTATCAAAAAATATTAAATGAAAATAGGAGAAAAATATGAATAATAAAGAGCTTTTTAACCCAATAAATAACACTATAAGCGAAATTTTTAACTGTGATAAAATTTATAGAATACCAAATTTTCAAAGACCATATAGTTGGATGGATGAGCAATTAGATGAACTTTGGGACGATTTAATTACCTCATTTAAAAGTAAAGAAGAAAATAATTGTTATTTTTTAGGATCTATTGTTGTAGTTGATACAGATGAAAACATTTATCAAGATGTTATTGATGGGCAGCAACGAATTACAACTTTAATGATAATGTTTAATGTATTAAGTAAGTCTTTTGCTAATTTGAATTCAAAAGAAAAATTAGATCCAACAAAAAATATAGTTACAAAAGTTACAGTAGATAATAGAATACAAAATGATAATGGATATTCTAGACTTCAATTACAATCATATAAGGATTATGATTCAACATTTAAGAATGCAATTATTAATAGAGAAAATTTTGATCAAATTGAAAATGAGAGAATAGCAAAAAATGATCTAAAGAGTAACAATCCAAAATTTAAATATTTAAATACAGCTAAATATTTTTATAAAAAATTTAAGAAATTAGAAGAGGATGATGAAAAATCAAATACTAATATATTAGGGGATTTTATAAACTATATTTTTTATAATGTAAATATTATAAAAATTGTATGCACAAAGCAATCTTTTGCTATAAAGCTATTTCAGGTTTTAAATGATAGAGGTCTGAATTTAACAAATTCAGACATTATTAAAGCAAATATAATAGAAAAATTAAATGATAATACTGCAATAGATATATTTGAAAATAATTGGAAAATGATTGAAACAATTGCTAATGATTATGATTTTACAATGGATGATTTTTTTGTTTTTTTTGAATATTTTAAATTAAAATCTAATCCAACGAAGCAACTTAGTGATGAAATTAATGGATTAATTGCAAAAGAAAATATATCAGATTTCATCAATGAAATGACAAAATTTGCAGAGAAAATAAAGGAAGTATATACATCTAAAAATCATGTAGTATTTAGTTTACTATATTTACCATGGAAATTTTATATTATAACAATATTGACATCAGCATTATATGTAGATTATCCTAATAAGAATGAATTATTGAAAAAGATAAGAAGATTTTATTATTTGGCATTCATTAGTGGAAAAACATTAAACGGTATTAAACAAACATCATTTAATATTATTGCCAAAATAGTAAACAAGGAGAAAATAGAAGAAATTTCTTTGAAAATGGATGAATATATTCAAAAAGAAAAGTTGATAACTTTGACATATGAAGCTATAAATAGTGAAAATGTATATGGAGAAAGATGGCTAAAACCATTGCTAATGTCAATAGATTATTATTTAAATGAAATAGATTATTTTATACCAATAGATAAAAAAATAAATGTAGACCATATATTACCAATAGCTTTTTCTGAAGAAAAAAATAAAAGCTGGGATTATATAGATGCTGAAGAGGCAAAAAAAGTAATAAATACAATTGGAAATATGGCGTTGTTGTCAGAAACTAAAAATAAGTCTGCTTTAAATAAAGGTTTTAATGTTAAAATTAACATATATCAAGGGCTTGATGAAAAAGGAAACTTATATACAGATGAGGATGGAAATAAATCAAAATTAAAAGGATTTACAAATTTTACGACAACAGCTAAAATTGTTACAGATTATTTGGCTTCACATAAGATGTGGGATATAACAACAATAAATGATAGAAAAGAAAATTATATTATTAAAATGATTAATTCTATGTTAGATATAAATGAAAATATGAAGTATGATATGTCAGTGATTCAATCAAAAGAAATTAATAAGATAGAATATAACGAAAATGCACATTTTGAAGGAATAAGTGATAATATTAAAAATTTATATGAGGAATTAAAGAAAAGAATAATTTTCATAAATAATGATATTCTAGTAGAAGTACAAAAGAATTACATTGCATTTAAGTTAAATACGAATATTGTTGATGTGATTATTCAAAAAAATAATTTACTTATTTATATCAATCTGAAGGAAGGAGAGCTTTATGATCCTTTACATATTATGCAAGTGACGCAACAAGGACATCATGGTAATGGGGAGTATTTTAAGAAAATATATGATTCCAATGATATAGATAAAGTTATTCCATTTATTGCTCAATCATATGAAAAACATAAATAACATTTTTAATAAAAATATTGAATAAGAATATAATTAATATAAAATTATATATAAATATGATATATAAACTATTAATGATATTAATCACAGAATCTGATTTAAAAACAATATATAATGAGTTAAATATGAGGAAGTTATTAAGCTATATAAATCCTAATAAATATGTTATTTGCAATAAGGTTACTTGTGCCTGTTTTAAATATTTAGGAGTTGAAAAAGTTCCTACACATAATTATCAATATACAGGTAACAATTATAAGAGATTATGTGATATAAAAGAAGAGATGACTATTGAAAACATAGCTAATGTTAATTTACTTATTGTTGACTATATGTTTTGGGATATTGTATATCCTATATCAAAAAAGAAAACAACTATAGAACAAGTCCAGGATGAAGTACCTATTGAAAAGGATACAAAATTATTTGTACATAATGATATTATTAATCAAATTGTTGAAATAGGACAATGGCTTGGTTTTAAAAGTAAATCAGAAGTTAAAATAGAAGTTGGAGCAGTTGTAGATGCAATATGGCAAGCTCAAATAGGAAATATGGGAAAAGTTATTTATGATTTTGAAGTTCAAACGCATAGTAGTATAGATAGCCTAATATTAAATTTGCAAAAGGCAACTAATAATTTTGAAGTACAAGCTATAGTTGCTGTATCTGATGAAAAGCAGATAGAGAAAATTAAAAAATAATCTAAAGGAATACAAGCAATTGAATCTAAATTAAAAACATATAACTATGCAGAAGTAATGGAAATGCATGATTGTTTAGAAAGGTCAAATGAGATTATAAATAATTTAGGATTAGTTCCAGATAGTTTTATATAATTATTTATATGGGGGGTGAAAACTGTGGAAAATAAAAAAGGTGTAATATACGTTTTAACTAATCCATCTTTCCCTAAATATGTTAAGATAGGATATTCAGATAATGTGAATAAAAGATTAGAAGAATTGAATAGAAGTGAATGTATACCATTTGCATTTAGATTATATGCATATTATAAAGTTGAAAATAGACTTTCAGATAAAAAAGTTCATGAATTAATAGATGGTTTAAATCCAGAATTAAGAAGTGTAGAAAACATAAATGGAAGAGAAAGAAAAAGAGAATTTTATGCTATGTCAAAAGAACAAGCATATGGTATATTAAAATCAATTGCTACCATTAATAATTTAGAGAAGAATCTTGTATTAGTTGAACCAACTAAGAAAGAATTAGAAGAAGAAGAAGAAGCAACTGAAATTGAAAATATACCTCTTAGCCTTGAGCAATTCTATATCAATAAAAATAAAAAATTGATAAGACTTCACGAAAAAATATTTAAAGATTTTAAAAAAGTATATAATGAAGTTTATGAAGAAGTAAGACCTAATTATATAGCTATAAGAAATGAGAGAGGAAAAAATATATGTGAAGTTCATATATTAAAAAGTAAAATCAGGATTAATACCAGAGTGCCTAAAGATGAAACATTATTAATTGGAGAAAAAGTACCAGATACACATTTGTGGTCATTAAATTATAGTATATTTTTGGATAATGAGAAAGATATTGATAAAGTAGTTGGAATTCTCAAAGATGTATATCAACAAATAAAATAATAAATATACTTAAGAAAAGCAAATAATAAAGTAAATTTTTTACAGACTTATTTTGTTTTTCATTTATGAAGGAGCATTAAATGGATTTCATATTAGAGGTATTGAAGAAAGATTATATTTCAAATATTTATATAGGTGTAACGGGAATATTAGTTGCTATAGTTATTTTTATAGCTGAAGTAATAAAAGATCAAAATAATGAATTAAATAAAAAAGTAATATTATATAAGACAAATATAAAATATTATATTATATTATATATATTTTATTTATTTTCTTTTATATGTTAATAGTAAACATGTTCAAATATAATAATGAAAATAGTATTTGTGATTTTTATAATATAATATATTTAATAACACATAGTGTACTATTAGTATTTGTTATAATATCTATTTGTATAACAGGCAAGATATTTTGGGTAACCTTAAAGCTTAACACGGAAAAAGATTATTTTAATGAAGAACTTGAAAGATATATAAATGAAAAAGCAATAGATCTTGAGAGAAGAGCTAATAACAAAAATAATAAAAAGTACAAAAAAGAAGAAATTGAATTTAGGAAATTTTTAAAAGAACAAGAAATATATTTTAATGATGAAACAATAATTAAAAAAAATCCTGAATATGAACCTATTTATCCTGGAAAAAATGGAATAATTGGAAAATATGACTATAAAAAATTAATTGATTTGGCTGATTATTTTAATAATCAAAAAATAACTGAAGAAAATTATTCAATAGAAAATAAAAATATTGTACATATTCCAAATTATATAGGAAAAAAGGTTACTAAAAAAGAAGCAGTTTTTTATTGTTTAAAGCAATATAAAACTATCTTTAATAATCTGAGTGATATGATTATTTATACAGATAATAGACTATTTATAGATGATGAAATTAAATTAATTAATACATCCTTGTTTAATATGGCATCTGAATATGAAGAACCAGATGCGTATGATGAAAATAGTAGATTATACAATTACTTTAAATATTTATATGATAACAAACTTTATGGAATAAAATCTTTAGCATTAGTTAATATTGAAGAATATTATAGAAAAATATATAATAATTATTCAAAAAATAGACAATTTACAAGATTTCTAGATTCATTATCTTTTCTTGCATATTCTAATGATGATTATGATGACTTTGAATATATAAACAACATAGAACTTTATTTATATGTACATCAATTAGATGAGAAAGAAACGGATATAAAGAAAATAGCGTACAATTTTGCAAATAATATGTTTAGTTTTAATTTATATTCAGTAAAGAAAAATCCAGATATAAGATATTATGATAATTTAATGGCGGTCTTATTAAAATTTATTATATATTTAATTAAGGCATCTAATTATGAAGCTATTAATGTTTTGCTTGATAATATATTAATGGAAAGAATTAATTATAAAAATAACGAATTTGATGAATTCGATATTATAAACTTTCAATTTTCTTGTGGAATTGTATATTGTTTAATTATGATGTCAAATCATAATATGTTAAAACCACAATTTTTAACTACGATTAAGCGAATAATTAATTATGTAGAAAATTTTTTAATCAATTTGTACGATGCATGGGATACAACAATATATTTTAAGAAATATTTTAACAAAAAAACTTGTGTACAAAAAGTTTATAATAATTTTGATTTTGAATTTGTTGATCATGAATATAAAAATAGTTGGAGCGGATGGTGCATTGACACTACAATAGTTCTTAAAGAATTTTTATTTATTTTTCAAATTAATTTTGTAAATATTAATTCAATAGATAAAGAACAAATTAGTAGAAAAGATAAATATTTTTACAAAAATCTCCTGAATTTAATAAATTCAAAGGAACCTACTGAATTAGATAAATTCTTAAAAGTAAACTATAATAATAGTTCTATTGTAGAAGCAATAAATATTGCTATTAATGAAGCTGAAAATAAAGAAAAAGAATATAATAGAATTAACAAGCTTGATGATAATAAAGTAAAAAAATTCATGGAACTAATTAGAGAAAACATGCAAAAGGACAGTAGTTTTACTAATTCGTTAAAAAAATATAAAAAGATTAAAAGAAGTAAAACTAAGTTAAAGAAAGTATTTGGAATTAATCAATTAATTCCTAGAGAAATTTTCTTTGATGAAGTTGGTGGATATGAGGCTATTGCTAATAATTATTGTGGAGCTTTAGATATTGGTATAGAAAAAGAATATATTAAGAAGTTAGAAAAGAAATCAACTAAATCACTAGAAACTTTAGAAACAGTTTTAGACAAGATTAATAATTTAGAAGATTATATTATAGTATCAAATTATTTAAATAAAAGTTATTTTAATAAACTTGATTATGATTATAAAGAAAATATAATTAAATACAAGAATAAAAAAATTGCAATAATTAATGTACCTAAAATTAATGACATATTTCTTTTAAAGAAAGACGATTTACCTATAATAAATTTTTGTGATTTTGATGAAGAGTGGAATTCAGAATATATTAACAATAGTTTATATTTTGAACTTGTGGATTGTTCAGAAAATGAAACTTTAAGAAAAGAAATAATAGAAAATTCAACTTGGTTAAAAGAAAAGGGAACTATTGTTGAACAAGATAATTATTTAAAGGAATGTTGTAGAATACGTTTATATTTAGCATATACAATTACTCAAAATAAAAATGCTACTATTATTAAATTTGAAAATGAATAAAATGTATATGTTTAAAGTGCAAAAATTGCACTTTAAATTATATATATAAGCGTTATTGATTTATTGTTATCAATAATGCTTTTTTACTTTATTACTACAACATAGTAATAAAGTAAAAAATAAAATACTATAGATTTTGGAGAAATATATTATATTATTAGAATTTAATAGTATTTTTAAATAAATATCAATAATATTTGAGAAAATATCTCAAAAATATTGATATTTTTTGAATTTTAGCATATAATATATAAAGCAAAGGAGGATTTTAATATGTTAATAAGATTTAGTTTTAAAAATTTCAAGTCTTTTAAAAATGAAAATTGTTTAGATATGGAAGCAACATCATTAAAAGAACATGAATATAATGTGGCTAAAACAGAAAATGGTGAATATTTAAAAGTATCTGCTATTTATGGTGCAAATGCTAGTGGAAAAACTAATGTGTTACAGGCTTTTGATTATATGAAAAAGAGAATATTAGTAAGTGATGACTCTAAAAAGAATTCTCCAATAGATGAAGAAAATATATATAGCTTTATGATAAATAATGATTCAATTGCATTAGAAGTAGAAATATTAGCTAAAAATAATAAAATATATAAATATGGTTTTGAAGTTTTAAAAGATACAATTATTTCAGAGTGGTTATTTGAGAAAAGAGTAAATAAATTTTATGCTATTTTTGAAAGAGAAAATAACAATGTATCAATGAAATCTAATAAAATTTCAGAGTTAGTAAATATAGATGAAAGAACATTATTCTTAAATATATATAGTAAAATAGATAGAAATAATGAAGATTTCAGTAATGTATATGACTGGTTTGTGAATAGCATGTATTTAGATTTAGGTAATCCAAATTTTGAAAGATTTATTAATAACAGAGTTTCGTTAAAAATATTAAGTGACGAAAATTATAAAAAAGAACTATTAAAATTTATAAAGACATTTGATTCTGGCATTGAAGGAATTAGAACTACACCAGATTCAATAGAAGCTGTAAAAAATAATAATGGTATTATAGATATTGAAGTTCTTCACAGGGGAGAAAATGGAGAGTTAAAAGCATTACCATTTTATTTAGAATCTAATGGTACGAGAAAAATGTTTCATTTATTTGATTTTTTTATGGATGCATTAAAAAATGGAATAGTGTTATTTGTTGATGAATTAGATGCAAAATTACATCCACTATTAACTAGATATATTATTAACTTATTTCATAATAGTCAGACTAATATAGGAAATGGACAGTTAATATATTCAACACACGATACGGTAAATTTAAATAAAGAAACATTTAGAAGAGATGAAATATGGTTTGCAGAAAAAGATAAAGATGGAATTTCAGAAATATATGCATTATCTGATTATATATTAGAAGATGATAAAAATGCAGGTAAAAAAGTAAGAAATGATGCAACATACAATAAAGATTATTTAACTGGAAGATATGGTGCTATTCCAGTATTGGAAGAGTTTGATATAATACATGAAGAATAATAAAAATATATCAAGGAAAGACAGATTAAAAAGTAAAAAGCTTGCACCAGCTAATTACTTAATTGTATGTGAAGGGAAGCAAACTGAACCAAATTATTTTAATGGATTAAAGAAAAAGATAAATGAAAAGTATGGAAGCAAAGTTGATGTATTAATTCCTAATATTGAAATAAAAGGAACAGGTGAAAATACCACAGCTTTAGTAAAATATACAGATAAATTTGTAAACTATTCAAATAAAAGATATGGACAAGTTTGGGTTGTATTTGATAAAGATGATTATTCAGATGAACAATTTGATAAAGCAATTAAAACCTGTGACTATAATGTAGCTTGGTCTAATCCAAATTTTGAATTATGGTTATTATCACATTTTAAGAAAGTAAATAGGTATATTTCAAAAGATAATGTATTACAAGAATTAAGTAAAGAATTTCAGAAAGAAGGTTTAGGGGAGTATACAAAAAACGATACAAACATTTTTGAAAAAGTTACAAGTGAAGAAAGGCTACATACAGCAATAAAGAATAGCGAATATATGGAAGAATTAAATAAATATGGACAAGCATCACGAAGAAATCCAATGACAAAAGTATACAAAATAGTTGAAGGATTAAAAGAATATTTAGAATAAGTTTACAGAAGAAAAGCAAAGTATGAGAGTAATTAAAAATTACAGGATTATTTTGCTTTTATTGATAATAAAAGACAAGTTTCGACAAATTTTTAATAATAAATATATTATAATACAATATAAATAGTTAAAATGGGAGAAATGATATGGAGTATAAGTTTTACAATAAAGAATCTAGAAATGAAATAACATTTGAAACCAATAGTTTATATACATTTATTTATGGACCAAATGGAACAGGAAAAACAACTTTTAGTAGAGTATATTATGATAAGAAAATTGATAATGTAGTATATAAAGTTTTTAATGAAGATTTTATCAATAATAATGTATACGTAACTGATATGGATGGAAGTAGGCAAAGTTCAGAAAATAAAAAAGGGTTAAATAGATTATTTATAGGAAAAAATGTTAAGAAATATTCAGATTTTTTAACTAGAATAAGACAAAGAAAAAATAAGTTTAATTCAATTCCAATAAACAACGATTATAAAGAAACAAATGATCTTTTTATAAATAAGATAGATGAAATTTTTGATGGAAATGATGAATATAAGAAAAACAAAGACCCATTTATAGAACATATCTTAAAGCCAGAAGACATAAAAAATATTATAGAAGAAGTAAAGAAATTAATAGATATAGAAAATATAACAATTTCTACTAAAAATATTTTAAATGATAAATATACTAAAAATTATGAGTATGATTATCAAGTAAATATTAATAATAATTTGTTAAAACAAGAGATTATGAATTATTTAAAAGAAAAAAATAAAAATCAGATGGAAGAATATAATAAGAGTATAAATGAATTTGAAATAAATATTAAAAATTTATTAAATGTTTTAAGTACAAATCTATTGGTAGAAGTAGAAGAAATTAAAAAAGAATTAGATATAGAAGTTAAAAAATATGAGATTATAAAGAATATAGACGAGGAGAATAAAAAGTTTATACAAAATGTAATAGGGGAAAAAGATGTAAGTTGCGATGAAATAGAAAACTGGCAAAAAGAAGGTTATAAATTTCACAAAGAAATTGAATTTAAAACGTGTCTATATTGTCATAATGAAGATATACAGAGTGATGTAAGAGAAAGTTATATAACTCTGTATGAAAATAAATATATAAAATTATTAAATTCTTTAAAAACAGTTGTTGGAAAATATATTAATAATATTATTATGGATAAAATAAAGTACGACTCAATAAAAAGTTTTTATGAAAAAACTGGTAGAACCAAAGAGTTATTAATAATTCAAGATATTTATAAAAATATAGATGAAATCCAAGAAACAATAAGTGAAATATACACTAAGAAAAAGTTTGATGACAAAATAATTGAAAGAATAAAAGTTTTATTAGATTACTATGACAGTGTAAAAGATATATTTGAAAAAATTGAAGAAGATGCAGAAAAGAAAGAAGTAGTAAAATTTGAATTTAAGGAATCGTTAAAATTACTATATACAAATATAGATATTATAAGACAAGTAAAAAAAGAAATATTTTTAAATAATCTAACCAGGATAGAAAATGAATTAAAAGAGAGAATAAATACTATTCAACAACAAGAAATAGAAAAAGTTCAAACATATTTGCAATTTTATCAAAAAATATTCAATACGAAATATTCTATTGAAAAAGTAAGATCGGCGATGTCTTCTGCTCAAGAAGCAAATGCAATGTTAGAAATAAAATTTAATAATAGAAGAAAAATAAATGAAATAAGTACAGGAGAAAAGAATATACTTGCTTTGATTGTATTTTTCTCAAATCTAGAGAATGAACTAAAAAAATTGAATGATAATGAAAAAATTACAATTATTCTAGATGATCCTGTTAATAGTAATGATTGGAATATTTTTTTTAGTTTGCAAGCTATAATTGAAGATTATTTGCAGCACTTCTATAAAGATAAAATTGAAGATATAATAATTTTATCTCATAATGTGGATTATGCAGTAATTCAATTACAAAATTTAAAACAAAAAAATGAAAAAGTAAAATTATTAAGATTATTTCCAGATACCTGCATTAATATTGATATTGACCTTATTTATACAAATGATATAAAGTTAATAAGCAATTTTATTTTTGAATGGCTAAAAAGTTTTGAAAAAAAAGATAACTATTACTATATGAGCTTAAATGAATCATATAGAGTATTCTTATCATATAGAAAGTTTTTTGAAGATTTAATATATGAACGTAGCTATATTTCTCAGGTAAAAGTTGATGGAGAAGATAAAGGCGACATAGAGAAAATAAAAGAAATTAGTAATAATTCTGATTTTATAGATTTATTAGATTATTCAAGTAAAATATTGTATAATCTAGATGATAGTAAAGTAAATATAACTTTATTTACAAAAAAATTTATTAATGTGATTAAAATAATAATCGGAGATGGAAATATATTAAAAATGGAAAACTCTGATTTAACAAAAATATTAGATGAAATAAAGATAGATGATACAACACAATTTGCAATTAAAGGAAAAGAGGAATTAACTAATATAAAAGCCAATGATTTTATAATTGATGGTAAAAACTTAGATCAAGAAAAAATGAAAAATATATTAGTGAAAGCATTTACAATGAAAAAAGATTCAAGAGATTCAGATGAAATAAAGTATATGAATAATCAATCAAAAATATATTATATGAATTATATAAAACATTGTAATGAACTTGTAGGAAAACCATTATTAGCTCTTGATGTAGAACCTATGATTAAATATTTGAATTCATAAAAAACATCCTCCAATATTTTTGGAGGATGTTTTTATAAATTCAAACAGCCACTTATAAGTTCAACTCCATCACAAAACCCATTCCTATAATACTTCTCATTCCAATAACAAAGATAATCTATAAAATTCTTATCAAGTCTATCTAATTGATTTTTTACATACTTTTGATTCTGTTTAGGAACATTCTTTAAAATGTTTTCAGCAATCTCATCAAAATAAATAAAATGCTTTTTATCTTCTTTGGTGAGCCTACCAGAAATTGTTTCCTCTCTAAAACATAACCATTCTTTTAAAATATCATCATTAACTTCTCTAAAATTATTCATAATCAAAACCTCCATAAATTTATTAAAATAATTGGGCTCAAAATGGGCACACAGCCCACAAAAATTAACCCAAAATCACACAAATTTACAAAGTTAAAAAATTGGGCACACCAAATATACCAACGAATACACCTCAAAGCTAGATTTACCAATACTTTGCAAGCTTTACTCATAACCCGAAGGACGTAAGTTCGAGCCTTACCCAAACTAAATTAAAATAAAGCATTCACTAGATTTTAGCAGGTGCTAATTTTTTGCTTTTTAAGGCAAAATTGTCACACTTTGGTCACAGTTAGGACAGAAGTTGACGTAGTTAAACAAGTTTTAATGAAAAATGTATTTCAATAATTCACAGGAAGTGTCATAATTGTGGAAAAGAAAGAAATAAAATGCGGGGGACAAGAATGAAAATAATAATATTATGAGGAAGTTTAAAGTTTCAAAAAAAATGATGATTATTGCAAAAAAAATGACTTTAGAAGGTAATTGCACTCTTACACCAGTTTATCCAATAATAGAGAATTGTGAAAGAATGGATGAACAATTGAAAAAATTAAAGAATGAACATTTTAAAAGAATAGAATTATCAAACGCAATATTAGTAATAAATAAAAATAATTATATTGGAGATAGTACAAAGTTAGAAATAGAATATGATAAAAAATTAGGAAAGAAAATGATGTACTACACAGATTTAATAAAAGAAAATTAGATAGATAAATTTTTTAAGGAGAACAAATACATGAGTGAATTATGGGATATATATGATATTAATAAAAAGAGAGTTGGCAGAACAGCTGAAAGAAATATATATCAATTTAAAAAAGGAGAGTATTATATTGTAGTAACAGGAATTATAATAAATTCTAAAAATGAAATTCTAATAAGTAAAAGGGCAGAACACAAAAAATTTGGATTAATGTGGGAGTGTAGCGGAGGTTCAATTCTAGCAGGAGAAACCAGTTTGGAAGGAATAATTAGAGAATTAAAAGAAGAATTAGGAATTAAATTTTCAAAAAAAGAAGCTATATTTTTAAAGGAGATAAGAAGAGATAAATTACCACCAGATTTTAAAGACTTATGGTTATTTAGAAGAGATATAGATAAAAGAGAAATAACTTTTCCTGATGGAGAACTAATTGATGCAAAATGGGTTACTATAGATGAATTTGTAAAAATGCATGAAAATAAAGAGATTGTTCCTACAAAAGGACATTGGGGATTCCAAAAAGGCCATATAGAAATAGGAGAAACAGAAATTAAAATTGCCCAAAGAGAGTTATAGGAAGAAACTAAAAATTGAAAAATATAAAAAATTTTAAGTTCACAGGGAAGTGCATATTTTTACAATTTTTATATTCTGCCCAATCTTCTTATCAAAATCCTATTTTCCTGCTAAAGGTGAATATGTGCCAAAAAATTCATATTTAATTCTCATAACGAAATGTTTATCTTTATAATAAAATTAATATACGATAACAACTTTGTTCTAACTTATTTGCATATACTGTCTATATCAATAATAGGTGTATCAATTGCTTTTTCAAATTCTTGTGGAGACATATAATGAGATAGTGCATATTGCCTAACGATTCTTGACGAATCTGACCAAACTAAAAACTTTTCTGGAGTAAAATTAGATTTTCCTCTTTTGCATAATATTTCTTATATAGACGATTATAAATTTTTAAAATTTCATTTGCTTTCATTTTATTTTTGTAAGCTAACATGGGACCTAATTTTTTACAGCTAATATTTTTGCCTTTTGGAATATTATCACAGTAAATTGAATTATAATTACCGCTTAACCACAAAATACTTATTACAATTTTGACATTTCCTTATAGAAATACCTAATTCTATTATTTTCATTGCTTCTGTAAATAGTAAAGTAGGAATGTCGTAATTAGAATAAATTTCTTTAATGTCAAAATTTATCTTTGAAATTTCTCTTAAAAATGTTTTATTAATACTTCTAGAATATAGATTACCTTTTCTCTCATTATAAAATTTCATAATCACATCTTTAGAAGTAGGAAAAAGCTGATAGTTTTTAGACAAAACTATATAATTTAGCCAAACAGAATTAAACTGAGAAAGATGTAAGTATATTGCTAGTAATTGCTTACTATTTAATCTACTATATTCTTCTAAATTAGAAATATTAAAACAAAAATTAATCAAGTCTGTAAAAAGTTTTTGTTGATATAGAAGATTGAATTTATTTTCTATTAAATCGTTTATAGAAAAATCAGTTATATAATTAACATAATAAGGAGAAATAATGGAAAAAGGATGATTTAAACGAGTTTTTTCTATAAAAAAGAAATTAAAAAATAAAAAAATAACCAAAGACTTGCTCCCACCAGAAACAAGTTCTTTATAGGAACTAGTCGAAACTTCTAAAGAAGATCTATCAGATGAAAGCTTCTCCAGATCAACATACTTTTTATAAGTAGGATGTTTCATAAAGTCTAAATATTTTATACGAACAGATTCAAATTCAGATAAATCTAAATTTAAAAAATCAACTAATAATTTCCCTAAAGGATATTTAAAATAAGAATTTTTTATATTATTGCTAAAGAAAAATTCAATAGTTTTTTCATGTTCATTAATTAAATAATAATCTCCTTGTAACATAAAACCCTCCATTTAGAAAATCGAAAATTTTAAAAAAACATTTTAAAAATCACTCTTATAAAATTATACACAAACTATTGATATAACACAATATTAATGCTAAGTTAAAAGAAGAAATTAGAAAAGGTGATATAAATGAGAGATAATTTTAGTAAAAATGTAAAAGAAAATTTAGCTAAGAGGGTTGGCTATTTATGCTCTAATCCAGAATGTTCTTGTTTAACAATAGGACCTAAAAAAGGAAAAAACGGAGCAGTAAATATAGGAGTTGCATGCCATATAACAGCAGCTTCAGAGGAAGGACCTAGGTATAATAAAAACATAAATACAATACAAAGGAAAAGCTACGAAAATGGAATATGGCTATGCCAAAACTGTTCTAAAATTATTGATAGTGACGAGGAAAAATATACTACACAATTACTTTTAAAATGGAAGGCTATTGCAGAAGATAAGGCGAGAAACCATATTGGGAAAAAAACGGAAATGTAAAAATAATATTAAAATTTTTTAGAAACTATTGACAAATTTTTACAATATGTTAAGATAAAAATATATTTTATTCTTAATTTTTTTTCTAAAAATGATTTCCCAAAAAAAAGGAGAAAACATGATATCTATTGTTAAAAGCATGGCTTTACATGGGCTAGATGGCTATTTAGTTGATGTGCAAGTAGATATTACTAATGGACTGCCATATCTTGAAATTGTTGGCTTACCAGACACAAGTATTAGAGAATCCAAAGAAAGGGTAAAGTCTGCTATTAAAAATTGTAGTGAGGAATTTCCAAGTAAAAGAATAGTTGTCAATCTAGCACCAGCAGATACTAAAAAAGAAGGGCCTATTTTTGACTTAGCGATTGCTATTGGTATACTAAAAGCAACAGACAGAATTACTAGAAACATAGAAAATACGGTTTTTATTGGAGAGCTGTCTTTAGATGGAACACTAAACAAGGTGAGCGGAATATTACCTATGTGCATTGAAGCTGCAAAATTAGGTACAAAAAAAATTATTTTACCACAGCAAAATGCAAAAGAAGCTGCAATTGTAAATGGAATTGAGGTAATTCCAGCTAGTGACTTAAAACAAGTAGTAAATTATTTGAACGGAATACAAGATATTGAACCAGAACATGTAAATATACAAGAACTATTTAATAATAAAGAACACACATTAGATTTTTGCGAAGTAAAAGGGCAAGAAAGTGTAAAAAGAGCACTAGAAATAGCAGCTGCTGGAGGACATAATATACTACTAATAGGTAGTCCACGGTTCTGGAAAAACAATGCTTGCAAGAAGAATACCATCTATATTGCCAGATTTAACATTTGAAGAAGCACTTGAAGTAACTAAAATTCATAGTATAGCTGGAAATTTAAAAAGCAATCAATCAATTATTACAACAAGACCATTTAGAAGCCCACATCATACTATATCTGCTGTCTCACTATCTGGTGGAGGGAAAATTCCAAAACCAGGAGAAATTAGTTTAGCACATTATGGGGTACTTTTTTTAGACGAATTACCAGAATTCCAAAAAAATGTTTTAGAAGTAATGCGAGGTCCATTAGAAGATGGGAAAGTTACAATTAGTAGAGTGAATGCAAGCTTAACATATCCTTGCAAATTTATGTTTATAGCTAGCATGAATCCATGTCCATGTGGATATTATGGTTCAAAAGAAAAAGAATGTACCTGTACACTTCACCAAATCAACAAATACATGGGAAAAATTAGTGGCCCACTATTAGATAGAATTGACATTCAAGTGGAAGTAAGTGGTGTAAAATATGAAAAATTAGATTCAACTGAAAAAACTGAATGTTCATATACTATTAAACAAAGAGTGAATAAAGCAAGAAAAATCCAGCAAGATAGGTATAAAAATTATAAAATTTATTCTAATAGTGAACTAACTCCTAAATTAATAGAAGAATATTGCGAATTAGATGAAAAAGGAAAGAAAATATTGAAAGAAGCTTTTGAGAGACTACGGATTGAGTGCAAGAGCGTATGGCAGGATTTTAAAGGTAGCACGCACAATAGCAGACCTAGAAAACAATCCAAATATACAAGCAAACAATATTGCAGAAGCAGTTCAATATAGGAGTTTGGATAGAAAATACTGGGCAAATTAAGTACATTTAAAAAATGAGGGGAAATATGCAAATAATTTATAAAAAAGATAGAGATTTTCCAGAAATGCTAATAAATGAAAAACCAGCCATACAAAAATTATATTTACAAGGGGATATACAAAATCTAAAGTTGCCCAAAATTGCAATTGTGGGTTCAAGACAATGTACAACATATGGAATAAAAATTGCTTATGAATTTGGGTATCAGCTGGCAAAAGCAGGAATATGTATAACAAGTGGCATGGCAATAGGAATTGACAAATATGCACATTTAGGAGCTTTGGACGCAAGCGGAAAAACAATAGCAGTTTTAGGAGGAGGATTTAATAACATATCTCCACAAGAAAATATAGGGTTATATAATAGAATAATTGCAGAAGGAGGAACTGTAATAACAGAATATGAGCCTGATGAAATTCCTAACAATAATAATTTTCCTAAAAGAAATAGAATTGTTAGTGGAATAAGCTTAGGAGTACTAATAGTAGAGGCAGAATATAGAAGCGGAACAAGCATTACGGCAAATTATGCTAAAAAACAACAAAAGCCAGTATTTTGTATACCAAGTAATATAGATAGCTCTAAGGGAATAGGAACAAACAGACTAATTAAAGAAGGAGCTATTTTAGTAACCAATATAAACGACATATTAGATGTAATAAAAGAAGAAAAATTTGAAGAAAATATTCCAACAGAATATATAGAAATTTATTCTATTATTGAAAGTGGAATTACTAATTTAAATGGTATATGTAAAAAACTAAATCAAAAAACAAACCAAATAATTTCAACTCTTACAATGATGGAAATAGATGGATATATTCAAGCTTTACCAGGGCAAGAATTCATACTAAAAAGGAATACCTGAAAACAAAAAGGAGCCAATAATTAAAAATATGGAACAAAAAAATAAGAAAAACTATATTATAGGAAACATGGGAGAGCAAGAAGCAACAGAGTATTTAGTAAAAAATGGATACAAAATTTTAGACAAAAATTTTAAATGTAGTATAGGGGAAATAGACATTATAGCTTTAGATAAAAACAAAGAAATAGTTTTTATAGAAGTAAAAACTAGAAATAATTTATTTTATGGTTATCCTGCAGAATCTGTAACAAATAAAAAATTACAACATATTTATAATACAGCGAAATATTATTTACATATTCGTAATTTAGAAGACTCTTTGGTTAGAATCGATGCAATAGAAGTATATATAAAACAAAATAGCTATAAAATTAATCATATAAAACAAATAATTTAAGAGCTATATATTTATATAGCTCCTTTTTGATGTTTCTTTTATCCAAACAGAAACACTTCCAGTATTGACTAAAAAATTTCCGACACCATTTTCATCAATTAAAACTTTATCTTTTTGATTTCCTAAATAATCATAAAAAATACAACCTGAAAATTGTTTCCCAACATGCATTTGTTTACTTCCGCTATTATTTCCAGAAATTATGGTGGCAAGACCAGAATTAGGATGTAACTCGTCGCCTTCTAATGTCCAGCCAATAATAGATGAATTATCAAAATAGTTGTTCATTTTCCCATATGCATAATTTTTCCTTAAATATAATAATTTATCTAATATAATATTTTTAGGTTCTATTTTTTGACCCGGAACACCATAGTAATCACCATAAAAAACACAAGGAAGCCCCTCATTGCGCAACAAAATAATAGAATAAGCTAATGGCTTAAACCAGTCTTGTACCCAAGAAAATAAACTTTGCCCAGGCTCAGTATCATGATTATCAACAAAAGTAACAGCTTTATTAGGATTACATTTTAAAAGTGTATTGTCTAAAATTTTAGACATATCAAAATTACCACCAGAAATGGAAGCCTCATAAAAATTATAATGTAGAGGAACATCAAATAAAGACATACAGTTATTGGTTTCTTCTAAATATTCATTTATAATAGAAATATTAGAACTCCAGTATTCACCAACAGCAAATAATGGTTTAGATGTTGAATTCCTCATTTCACGGAGCCAATTTAAATAAAAACTAGAACGAATATGTTTTATAGCATCTAAACGAAACCCATCTAAATCTGCCAATTTTAAATACCATTTTCCCCAAAAAGTGAGTTCATTTACAACATCAATATTATTTAAATCTATATCAGCACCCATTAAATAATCGAAATTTCCATTTTCTTTATCTACATCTTCATCCCAACGTTTTCCATAGAACTTAAATATAGAATTTATCCTATTTCTATCATCCCAATCAACACCATGAAAATGTGTCCAATTCCATTTGAAATCAGAGTAAGTATTTCCTCTACCTGGGAATGTGTATTTAGTCCACGCAAGAATAGGAACAATATTATTAGTAATTTCAATAGAATTATTCCTATTATTATATGACTCTTTACAAGCTAAAACTTCTTCTGTTCCATCTGCCCCAACTTTATGATTTAAAACAATGTCAGCATATACCTTAATGTTATTTTTATGTAATTCAGAAATTGCATCTAAATATTCTTCTTTCGTGCCATATTTAGTACGAATGGTACCCTTTTGGTCAAATTCGCCTAAATCATATAAATCATAAACACCGTATCCAGTATCATTTATTCCACCAGCACCTTTATAAGCAGGAGGAAGCCATAGTGATGTAATCCCAATATTTTTTAAATGATTAGCATCTTTTTTTAAATTATTCCATAAATTACAATTATTTGGCAAATACCACTCAAAATATTGCATTAGAGTATCATTATCCATTAAAATATCACATCCAAAAAATATTTTATTGTAATAATTATATCATGAAAATACAAAAAGTAAATGAAAAAAAAGATGGACTTTTGCCCATCCTAAAAAAAACAAGTTAAAAAATTATTTTTCATCTATATCTGAACCTATTTTAAATTCAATTTCAGCAATTTTTTTGTTTAATAAATCGTAATCTTCTTCACTTTTTAAATCTAAATACTCTAATGAAAGTAAAAACTTTCTTTCCTCTAAATATTTCTCATAATTTTTTTTAGTTTTTTCAATTAATATATATGCTCTTTTTTTTAATTCTAGTTCTTTTTCTTTTAAAATTTCCATAGTTCTACCTCTTTTAATAGTTTTAATACAATTATTACAAATTTTTTGCCCTTTAAAATTGAGTATATTTTTTGAGGAATGACAAAAAATACAATATGAGCAAGACTTTTTTAGAATAATTTTTTTTCCTTTTTGAGAAAAAATAATATCATCATTATGTTTAATATTAAAAAAATCACATAATTCACTGGGTATCTTCATCCTGCCTAATGCATCAATTTGCTTTATTATACCTGTATTTTTCATATAATATCTCCAACACGTTAAACTTCGCTCATATTATAAAACAAACCTTAACAATTTGTCAATAATATGCGTGAAATTTTACCCACAGTAAAAATATTTTTTTGATATACTTTTTAAAACTATATATGTAATAATAAGGGGGCGATTGTTACGACATTTTCCAATGCAATAATAACAAGAATTTGTGAAATCCTAGAACAAAAAAATATGAATGTTAATCAATTAGCAATAAGAGCAGGAATCAATCCTTCTACAATAAGAAGTATATTGAAAAAAAGATGTAAATCTCCTAAAGCAGAAACAGTATATTATATTTGCCTTGGATTAGACATTAGTATGAATGAATTTTACAATTCAGAACTATTTAAAGACATTGATGATAACGATAAAGAAGAAATATAAAAAATAATTAACAATAAAAGATGTTAATTATTTTTTTATTGTATATGAAAAATGCATCTTAATATGAAACTTGCGTAGTTAGAGATATAAATGAGCATATAAAATTTTTTATATAATAAAGTTAAAACACTTTAGCTTATAAAATTGCGGAGCCATTTTTCTTATGATATAATGATAGTGGAAAGGAAATGAAAAAATGAAACTAAATATTGTTATGTGTGAACCAGAGATACCTCGGAATACAGGAAATATTGCAAGGACATGTGCAGCTACAGGAGGAAAACTTCATTTAATTAAACCTTTAGGGTTTGAATTATCAGATAAGTATTTAAAACGAGCAGGCTTAGACTACTGGGATAAGCTAGAAATAGAAGAACATGAAAATTTAGATGAATTCCTAAAAAAATATTCTCCAGAAAAAAATAATATGTTTTTTATTACAACTAAAGGACAAAAAACTTATGCAGATATAAATTATAAAACTATGGATGAAGTGTTTATTATGTTTGGAAAAGAAACTAAAGGATTACCAGAGAATTTACTAAAAAAATATATAGATAGAGCAATTAGAATTCCTATGAAAGAACATTTACGCTCTTTAAACTTATCTAATTCAGTAGCAATAATTGCATATGAAATATTAAGACAAAAAAATTTTGAAGGACTACAACAAATTAGTAAATACTTTCAGTAAAAATGTAAAGGAGAAAACAGATGATATATCCTAAATGGTTAAAAAAAGGAAATATAATAGGCGTTACAGCAACATCAGATGGTATAACAGATACAGTAAAAGAAAATAGACTAAACAATGCAATTAAACAGTTTGAAAAATTGGGCTACAAAATAATAGAGACAACAAATGTTAGAACATCTGATCAAGGAAGAAGTACTACCAAAGAAAAAAGAGCAAAAGAATTTATGGAACTAATAAAAAATAAGGATGTAAATATTATTTTTACTGCAAAGGGTGGAGACTTTTTACTAGAAATTTTACCTTATATTGACTTTGAAGAAATTAAAAAAAATCCAAAATGGATACAAGGCTTTTCAGATACGACAGGTTTAAGTTTTTGCATTACAACAATTTGTGATATTGCAACAATCTATGGCGAAAATTTTGGAAGCTTTGGGATGGAAAAATGGCATAAATCTTTAGAAAACAACTTAAAAATATTAGAAGGCAAAAAAATAATACAAAATAGTTTTAAAAAATATCAAGATTCATTTCAAGAGTATATAACAGGAACAGAATCATACATTTTGAATAGAAAAGTGGAATGGATAAATGCAAAAAGCGAACCTAAAATAGAACTAAATGGTAGAATTTTAGGAGGCTGCCTAGATATATTAGTTAGTCTAGTAGGAACAAAGTTTGATAATGTAAAAGAATTTATAAAAAAGTATAATGAAGATAAAATAATATGGTGTTTTGACAATTGTGAATTAAGTTCAGAAGGAGTAATACGAGGATTATGGCAATTAAAACAAGCAGGATGGTTTGAAAATGTGGCAGGATTTATATTTGGAAGAACCATGACAAGGAGAAGTTGCTACAATATTCCATTTGAAGAGGCTGTTACATCAGCACTATATGAGCTAAATGTACCAATTATTTTAGAAGCAGATATTGGACACCTTCCACCACAGTTTACAATTATAAATGGCGCAATATCAAAGATTGTTAGTGAAAAAGGAACTGGCAGATTAGAACAACATATTCCTTAAAAAAACACTAAGAAGAACAAAAAGCCATATGACTAAAATTAAAAGAGGTAAAATAATGAGAATTCGAAGAAAACCATGGGCAAGACCAGAACTAGAACTATGCCCATTTTTTTTAAATAATCCTACCAAAAATCTAAATAAATGGAATAGTTACTTTAAAAATAATTTGCCAATTTATTTAGAACTAGGTTGTGGAAAGGGAGGATTTCTAGCACAACTAGCTAGTGAAAACAAGAATATTAATTTTATAGGAATTGATTTAAAGAGCGATATGCTTGGATTAGCTAAAAGGAATATAGAAAAAGTATATAATCAAAAAAACGAAAATATTGACAATGTAGTTTTGCTATCTTATGATATAGAAAGAATTGAAAATGTTATTGGAGAGCAAGATAAAATTGATAGAATTTACATTAACTTTTGCAATCCTTGGCCAAAACCTAGACATAAAAAGAAAAGACTAACACATACAAGGCAATTAGAGATGTATAAAAAATTTTTAAAACAAGATGGAGAAATATATTTTAAAACAGATGATGAAGGATTATTTAATGACAGTTTAAAATACTTTATCCAAGAAGGATTTAAAATTATATTTCAGACAACAGACTTACATAAAGAAAACATAAATGACAATACTACAACTGAACATGAAAAAATGTTTACTGAACAAGGAATACCAATAAAAGCGCTTATTGCACAAAAAACTAATAATATAAAAAATCATATAATAATATAATAAATGGGGGACATTATGAAAGCATTAATTACAGGTGCATCATCTGGCATTGGCAGAGATATGGCTAGAGTTTTAAGCTCTTTAGGCTATGAACTTATTTTAGTGGCAAGAAATGAAAATAAATTAATAGAATTACAAAAAGATTTGCAAACTTCAACTAGTGTAGTTTCAATGGATTTAAGCTTTAAAGAAAATTGCATTGAACTGTACAATAAATTTAAAAATGAAGAAATTGATATTTTAGTTAACAATGCAGGGTTTGGCGTGTTTGGAGAATTCACGCAAACAGATTTAGAAAAAGAAATACAGCTAATAAATACAAATATAACAGCGGTTCATATTTTAACAAAACTTTTTTTAAAGGATATGGTAAAAAGAAATAGTGGACATATTTTAAATGTATCTTCTATTGCAGGATTTGCACCCCGGACCTTTAATGAGTGCTTACTATGCATCTAAATCATATATAACAAAATTAAGTGTAGGAATTGCTAAAGAATTAATAAAAGACAGGTCAAATGTAAAAATATCTATTTTATGCCCAGGCCCAGTAAATACAAATTTTAACAATACTGCAGGAGTAAAATTTAGTATAAAACCAATGAGTAGTCAGTATGTTGCAAAATATGCTATTAAAAATACGCTAAAAGGAAAACTAATTATTATACCAGGATTTAAAACAAAAACATTGCATATTTTAAGTAAAATATTACCAGAAAGGTTAGTGGCAGAATTTACTTACTATAATCAAAAAAGAAAAACATGAAAAAGGAGCATGTTCTAAAAAAACTTATTGAACGAAGACAAAATACCATAAAAATATAAAATCTACAAACATGCTCCTTCTAATTAATTTATACAACGATCATATCTTCTCTTTCCGGACCAGTTCCAATAAACTTAATTGGAGCACCAGCTAATTCTTCAATACGTTTTAAGTAAACTTTTGCTTTTTTAGGGAGTTCTTCAAATTTTTTTATACTTGATATATCACCAAAATTTCCTTCAAAAATTTCATAAACTGGCTTACAATTTTCTAAATACTCAATATTTGTAGAGTAATTAGTTGATACAACCCCATTATACTCATAAGCAACACATAATTGTATTTTATCTAATTTACCAATTGTATCAATATGATTAATTGCAAGACCAGTTAAACCATTTACTCTTACAGCGTATTTTAATGCTACTACATCTAGCCAGCCACATCTTCTAGGTCTACCAGTTGTTGTCCCATATTCATGACCCAATTCACGGATTGTATCGCCAATTTTATTGTTCTGTTCTGTTGGGTATGGCCCAGCTCCTACTCTTGATGAATAAGCCTTTAAAACACCATAAACTTCTCCAATGTCCTTTGCACCTACACCTGTTCCAGTACAAACTCCACCAATAGTAGGATTAGAAGAAGTAACAAATGGGTAGGTACCAAAATCAATATCTAATAAGGTAGCTTGAGCACCTTCGCACAATATTTTTTTATTAGATTCTAATTGCTCATGAATAAAAGTAACAGAATCAATAACATAAGGCTTTAAAATATCTGCATATTTAGAGTACTCGCAAATGATACTATCAGCATCAAGAGATGGAAATCCATATGCATTAAAAATAATATTTTTATTTTCTATATTTTTTCTTGCAATGTTAGCAAATCTAGGAGAAATAAAATCTTCAATACGAATACCACATCTTTCATATTTATCACAATAAGTCGGACCAATTCCACGAGCAGTTGTACCAATTTTTCCATCCCCTCGTCTTGCCTCTAAAACTTTATCCATAGTAATGTCATATGGCATAATTACATGTGCTTTATCACTGATAAATAAATTATTAGCAAGGAAGCCATATTTTTTTAATTCTTCTATTTCAGAAATTAAAACTTTAGGGTCTATTACTACTCCATTACCAATAACTGTTTTAGTTCCTTTGTTTAAAATACTAGAAGGAATTAAATGAAAAGCGTATTTTTGACCATTAACTTTAATGGTATGCCCAGCATTATTACCACCAGAGCATCTAATAGAAATATCTGCTTTTGAAGACAAATAATCAATTATTTTTCCCTTTCCTTCATCTCCAAAAAAAGTACCAAGAACAACATCAATTTTAGACATATTTAAACCTCCTTTTAATATTAATATAAGGCTTTAATCTTCTAAAATAATTGAGATAAAAGCCTTGCCAATTTTTATGTTATTTAATATCCACCTTGTAAATCTTTTTCAAGAGTAACTTCTATTATAGTACCTTCTTCAACTTGAGCATTAGCTACATAACTTTGAGTAATAACTTTACCTGTTCCTTCTGCACTCATATTTAAGTTTTTAGACTTTAATGCATTTCTAGCCTGTTCCAAAGTCATACCTTTTACATTAGGAACAGAAACAGAAACCCTAACGTTTTTATTTTCTGTATATAAACATACAATAGAACCATTAGATAGTTTTACCCCAGGTTTTGGAACTTGATCTGAGACTAAAGTAGATGTTTTATTCTCATTATCACTTACCTTTACATTGAAACCAGCATTTTTCAATATTTTTTCGGCTTCAGCTACAGTCTTATTCCTAACATCTGTAAGAGTAATAGTTTTATCAGGAGAATTACTTTCAGTAGCAGTAGAAGCAATTCCTAAATATGGAAGCACCTCTGTCAGAATTTGTTTTACAACAGGACCTGCAACTTGACCACCTTGATATTCTCCAGCAGTTGGCTGATAAAGAACTACTAAAGTTACAAGCTTTGTATCTGAAGTAGGGGCAATTCCAATAAAAGAAGCAATTTTTCTGTCAGAACCATCTAAATATTCAGAAGTACCACTTTTTCCACCAATAGAATAGCCAGTAACTGCAGCATGTCCACCAGTACCATCAATTACAACACTTTCCATTAAATCACGCATTTTTTCAGAAGTTTCTTTAGAAATAACTTGTCGAACTTCAACTGGATCTATGTTAGTAATAGCATTTGTATCTGTATTAATTATTTGTTTTACAACACGTGGCTTCATTAAAATTCCATCATTAACAATAGCAGAAACTGCTGTAATTAATTGTAAAGGAGTTATACTAAATCCCTGACCAAAAGCAAGAGTGGCTAATTCTATTTTGTTTACATCAGATTCTTTATGCATAACACTAGACTGCTCCCCATATAAAGTAGAGCCTGTTGATGAAAATAATCCAAAAGCTCTCATATATTTATAAAATGTAGAAACTCCTATTCTTTCTGCTAATTGCATAAATGCCGGGTTACAAGAATTTTCTAAGGCACGACGTAGGGATTGCCCTTGGTGAGACTGAGGATACTTCCAACAACGGATAGTATGTCCTGACACATTATAAGACCCACTACAGAAAAATTCATTTTCTGTATCTGTTTCAACAATATTTTCCTCTAAAGCAATTGCAGAAGTAATCAATTTAAATGTAGAACCAGGGTCGTAAACAGCAGAACTTGCTTTATTCCTCCACATTTCCATAATTGTAGAGTTTTTTTCATCAGAAGATAAATTATCCCAACCATTTTCTATTAAAGATTCATTTGGAGTAAACGGAGTATTTAAATTATAATCTGGATATGTTGCCATTGCTTTAATATCTCCTGTTTCAGGATCCATTATAATTGCACAACCGCCTTCTTCACAATTATTTTCAATAACGGCTTGCTTTAAATACTTTTCAACAATGGACTGAATATAGTAATCAATACTCAAAACAATATCACTACCATTTTGCGGAGGAATTTCTTGTTTATTTTCATCTGGGATCTCTTGACCAGACACATTTGTTGAAGTAACAATTTTTCCAGAAGTTCCTTTTAATACACTATCCCATGTGGATTCTAAACCATCTAAACCTTGATTATCTGTTCCGCAAAATCCAATAACATTTGCAGCAAGATTATTATAAGGATAGCTTCTTTTAACATCATCATCAATATTAATTCCAGAAGTAATATCTTCTTCATCTAACCATTGCTTTAATTTAGTAATTTTGTCTTGATCTACTTTTTTTGCAATTGTACTCACAGAAGAACTACTATTTACTTTTTCTAATACCTCATTATAGTCTAGTTCAAAAATTTCGGACAAATTTTTAGCAACAAATTCGTTATCCACTTTTTTCTCATTAGAATATAAAATTTTTCCGAGGATTAATTGTAACAGTATCCACCCTTGAACTAACAGCCAATGCTTTACCAGTAGAATCATAAATTGTTCCTCTTTTAGGGCTAATAATTCTATTAATAGTTTGCTGTTTATAAGCCATTTCCTTATACTCAGCACCATGAATAATTTCTATACTAAAAAGTTTTGCAATTAAAATAAAAAGTAATATTACAGCAACAATTTTAACAAAATTTAAACGTTTAACAACATCTGCTGTTACTTTATCAACAGATATATTATTATTATTTTTTTTATTTATATTTTTTTCTTTCACATAACCACCAATTTCTTTTAATATACAAAAATATTGTATATGATTGAAAAATAAAAAGCAATATTTTAGAATATAATTTACAAAAAACGATTATTCATATTACTTAACCTAATAAAACGTAACATAGTTGCTATCAATTTCTATAGAAAAAATGTGGAACAAATTATTGTCCCACATTTTTTGGCCAATATTTAAGTATATGTAATTGTACATTCATATTGACTCTGAAAGATTGAAAAGAGATCCACATTTAACTCTGCAGAAAGCTTTATGGCCAAAATGTTAATTTGATTTAGACTTTTTTTGTTTGGGAATTTAACTACAACAATTTTGTCATAAAGTTTTGGTTGCTTGTCTACTTTCATAATTTGTTTTACATTATTAAGGGTTTCAACTGTAAGTAATTCAACAGGCAGACGAATCCTAAGAGTTTGAGTTGTCATTTCCCAATTCACCCTTTCTTTTTCTATTATGCATTTTGCATAGATAATCAATATAAAACAAAATTAATAAAAAGTAATGAAAAAAATGTCGAAGAATTAAAAAATATATCGACAAAAAATCCCAAAAAATATGTTATAATAATCAATATTTTACAAATGATATATTTAATTATTATTTAGGAAGGTAAATATAATAACTAAAATATTATATTTTGCAAGTAAAAAATGAGTATTATAATAGAATTTCTAAAGTTTATATTATTTTCACTACTAATTGTTGCTATATCAAAATATATTTTGGTAAAGCTACTAAGAAAATTAGCAGAAACATTAAATTTAAAGCCTAAAACAGTTGGAAATATTGCAGGAATTGCCACATCTATTCCGGAATTATTAACTGCATCTTTTTCTGCTATGACAGGACTAATTAGCACAAGTATTTTTAATATAATGAGTTCTAATATTATCAACCTTATCCAATATATTATATCAGTTATACTAAGCAAAAACAGAAAATTACTACAAAATAAAGCACTTAAAATAGACTTACTTCTTATAGTTATAACAATTATTATACCAATTGTTATGATGACATTTAACATAGAAACCAATGTTGCTATTGCTCCAATTTTTATATTACTATTTATATTTTTCTATTATATTAATCATAATACACATAATTTATATTTAAACAAAGAAACCAACATAATAGTAGGAGAAATAGAAAAGGAACAAAAATGGTTAAAAGGCAAAAAAAGAAAAACAATATTATATGCATTTTTATTATTTCTTACAGCTATTTTGCTATATTTTGTTGGAAATATATTAAGTGATGTACTAAATAACTTGTGCAAAAAACTTTTAATTCCAGAAATGGTAATTGGAATTTTACTGGGTTTCATAACTAGCATACCTGAATTAATTACATTTTTCGAAGCGCAAAAACATCATAAAGATGAAAATAGCCATTTAGGTTTAATTGAAGCAACAAATAATTTATTTTCTTCAAATGTATTAAATTTATTTATAATTCAATCAATTACAATAATAATATTTAATATATATAATTAATTATAAAACATATAAAAACTTGAAAATTATTAAATAAAAATGCTATACTATTAAAATAAAAAAATGAAAGAAGAAAAAAATATGGATTTAAAACAAGAAACAAAGCAGATCATGTTGCAATATGGAATATATGCATCTAAAAATTTGGGACAAAATTTTTTAATAAATGAATATATTATAGAAAAAATTATAGATGAAGCAAATATTACACAAAAAGATTTAGTTATTGAAATTGGGCCAGGACTTGGAAACCTAACAAAGCATTTATTAAAAAGAGCAGGAAAAGTAATTTGTATTGAATTGGATAGTAGAATGGTAAGTATTTTAAAACAACGTTTTAAAAGTTTTTTTAATTTTGAAATAATTAATGAAGACATTTTAAAAGTAGACTTAAAAAAAATAATTGAGAAAAATAATACTATGAAAGTAAAAGTGGTTGCAAACCTACCATATTATATTACAACACCTATAGTTATGAAATTATTAGAAGAAAAACTAAGCTTAGAAAGCATAACAATTATGGTACAAAAAGAAGTAGCAGATAGGCTAACTGCTATTTGCGGTAAAAAAAATACAGGAGCAATTACTTATACAATTAATTACTATACTGAACCAAGAAAAGTAGTTAATGTACCAAGCACAGATTTTATACCAGAGCCAAAAGTGAACTCAAGTGTTATTCAATTAAAAATATTGCCTCAACCAAAAGTAAAAGTTAAAAATGAAGAAAAATTTTTTAAAATTATACATTATGCTTTTATGCAAAAAAGGAAAACGCTATTAAATACATTAACAAATGCAAAAATATTAGGAGATAAAAAACATGTAGAAGAAATGCTAAAAAATTTAGATATTAGCCCTCAAATAAGAGCAGAAAAACTAACAATAGAGCAATTTGCCAAGATTTCAGACTATTATGATTAAATTAATAAAAATTAGTTAACATGAATAAAAAAATGATTAAGTAATATAAAAAAAGGAGGAAGAGTAGTGAAACAATATTTCAAATACATGAAAGGAAATTGGAAATATGCTATATTAGCGCCTATACTTATTATGGTAGATACGGCGGGAATGATGATACAACCATATTTTTTACAAAAAATTATTGATGTTGGTATAGCAAATAATGATCAAAACTACATTATTCAAACCGGAATTATTATGATTGCATGTGCATTAACTTCACTAATTGGAGGATTTTTAGCTATGTATTTTTCTTCAAAAGCAGCATATGGCTTTGGAAGCAATCTACGACAAGATATGTTAAGCAAAATACAAGAATTTTCTTTTAGCAACATTAATAAATTTAGCACATCATCACTAGTAACAAGATTAACTAATGATATAGAAATTATACAGCAATTAGTTCAGATGATGCTAAGAATGCTGATTAGAGCTCCATTTATGCTAATTGGTGGAATTATTTTAACTATTTCTATGAGTCCAAGTATTGCTATGATTTTTTTAGTTATTACACCATTACTAACCTTAACTATGATACTAACAATAAAAAAAGCATTCCCATTATTTACAAAAGTACAAACAAAAATTGATAAAGTAAATTCAATTATACGTGAAAACTTAATTGGGGCAAGAGTAGTAAAATCCTTTGTAAGAGAAGAATTTGAAGAGGAAAGATTTGGAAAAGCAAATACAGACTTAAAACTTACTACAATTAAAAGTTTTAATATTATGATTTTATTAATGCCTCTTGTTATGCTCATTATGAATGTAGCCATAGCAACAGTATTATGGATTGGTGGAAATGGAAACATAGAAGTTGGCCAAATTAGTGCAGGTATTACATATATGTCAATGACACTAATGTCACTAGTAATGCTTTCTATGGTATTTATGAACTTTTCAAGAACAAAAGCATCCTCTGATCGTATACTAGAGGTAATGAATGAAATTCCAGATGTAAAGCAAGAAACAAATGCTATGAAAAGAAAGATTGAAAAAGGATTAGTAGAATATAATATAGAAAGCTTTGCATTTAAAGATTCAGATGGTGAGCCAATATTAAATGATATTCGCTTTACTGTACAATCTGGCCAAACTGTTGCAATAATAGGAACAACAGGAACTGGAAAATCTACAGTAGTAAATTTAATGCCTAGGTTTTATGATGTTACAAAGGGATATGTTAAAATAGATGGCATTGATGTAAGAAAATATGATTTACAAACATTAAGAGATAGTATAGGAATGGTACCACAGGAGAATAGATTATTTGCAGGAACAATAGAAGAAAATATTCGCTGGGGAAAAGCAGATGCTACTGAAGCAGAAATAAAACATGCTTGTAAAATTGCACAAATAGATGAATATATTGAAAGCTTACCAGATAAATATCATTCAAGAGTAGAAGAAAGAGGATCTAACTTTTCTGGAGGACAAAAACAAAGATTAACAATTGCAAGAGCTCTAATTAAAAAGCCAAAAATACTAATATTAGATGACAGCGTAAGTGCACTAGATAGTACAACAGAGCAAAAACTAATGAATGCGTTATCAGAGGAATTTAAAGATACCACAATTTTTATTATTACACAAAGAATTAACAGCTGCAAAAGAGCAGATAAGATATTAATAATGGATGACCGGAACAATTGTAGGGGAAGGAACTCATGAAGAATTGATTAATAACAATCAAATTTATCAAGAAATTAGTGAATCCCAAAAAGAAGTAATGAAAGAACAATAGGAGGTATGGTAATGCCAAAATCAGTTAGAAAAGGACCAATGAGTGTAAATTTAGATAAAGCAAAAAACACAAAAGGCACTTTAAAAAGAATAATGAAATATTTAGAAGGACACAAAAAAACATTGGTAATGGTAATTATTTTTATTATCTTATATGTTGCATGTAATGTAGCAACATCTGTTATGCTTATGCCGATTATTGATGACTATATTGTACCAATGATACAAAATCCACGGAGATGCAGACTTAAAAGTAACTTTTATAAAAATAATGACTATATATATGATAATAGTTTTATTTACTGCAATTTTTTCTTATATACAGTCTAAACTAATGATAAAAGTTTCACAAACTGCAGTTGCAGATATGAGAACAGATTTATTTAGCAAAATTGAAAAATTACCAATACATTATTTTGACACTCATCCAACAGGAGAACTAATGAGTAGAATTGTTAATGATATTGACAACATAAGTATAGCACTAAACACTAGTGTTAACCAAGTAATTTCTGGAATGCTAATGGTAACAACTACTTTAGTAACCATGTTTGTAATTAGCCCAATTTTAGCAATGATTAGTATACTAACATTATCAGTGATGATGCTAGTAGTCAAAAAAATTGCAAATATAAATAAAAAACAATTTATAAAAAACCAAGAAAGCTTAGCAGAGGTAAATAGCTATATAGAAGAGTATGTATCTGGACAAAAAGTAATTAAAGCATTCAACAAAGAAGAAAGTGTAAAAGAAAATTTTAAAGTAAAAAATGAAAAATTAAGAAAAGAAGGATTTTTAGCACAGGCAATTGCGGGTATTGTAATGCCTGCTATGGGCTCTTTAAGCAATATTTCAACTGCAATTACAGCCATTGTAGCAGGGATATTAGCAATTAATGGCAAAATTTCAATAGGAACAATTGCTTTATATACAAGATTTTCAAAAGAATTTTCAAGACCAATAAATGAAATTACGAATCAATTTAATGTAATTCAAGCAGGAATTGCAGGAGCAGAACGTTGTTTTGAAATAATTGATGATAATGAAGAATTTCCAGAAAATATAGGGAAACCTAATATTGGTAAAATAAAAGGTCATGTAGAATTAAAAAATGTGTATTTTGGATATAATAAAGACGAAATGATTTTAAAAAATATTAACTTAGAAGCAAAACCAGGTCAAACGATTGCAATTGTTGGACCAACTGGTGCAGGAAAAACTACAATTATTAATTTAATTACAAGATTTTATGATGTAAATAGTGGAGAAATATTAATAGATGGAAAAAATATTAAAGATATTTCAAAAGAAAGCCTAAGAGAAGCTTTAGGAATTGTACTACAAGACACAGTAATGTTTAATGAAACAGTAAAAGAAAATATAAGATTTGGAAAATTAAATGCAACAGATGAAGAAGTAATTGAAGCTACAAAACTTGCAAATGCACATTCTTTCATAAAAAGACTACCACAAGGATATGATACAGTTTTACTAGATAGTGCAGGGAATATATCAAAAGGGCAAGCACAATTATTAAATATTGCAAGAGTAATCCTAAATAATCCACAAATACTAGTACTAGACGAGGCAACAAGCAATGTAGACACACGTATGGAAGTAAAAATACAAGAAGCTATGAACAAATTGCTAAAGGGAAGAACAAGTTTTGTTATTGCACATAGACTATCAACTATAAGAAAGGCAGATAAAATTATTGTAATAAATGATGGGCAAATTAAAGAACAAGGAACACATGAAGAATTAATTGCTAAAAAAGGGATTTATTACACAATGTATACAGGAATATTTGAAGAAGCATCATAAAATTATAATATTTGATTTTTTTAATTCTCAAAAATATTACAAATTTATGTTATTTACAAAAAAACTATTTGCAAAAAGAACGATAGATGTTATAATAGATTATATATATTGTAAAGGAGAATTAATTTGAATCAAATACTAGTTACTAAAAAAATTTATGTTACACCAGAATTAAAAAGAAAAAAGAAATTCTACAAATTTGAATTCTTTTTATCAGTTTTTTTAGTATGCGTTTTATTTTCTTTTTATATATATGCTGAATATGACAGAAATAAAAATGAGGAACTATCTAAAGAACTTTTAACAGAAGTAAAACCACCAATTTCGGAGAACAAAAAAACAACAATAAGTCAAGAAGACAATATTATTCTTGTAGCTTTAGAAGATATAGAAGACTTAGACATTACAGTTTTAGAACCAATTGATGTTCCACAACCAGAAGTACCAATAGATACAGAACCAACACCACAAGACATAAAATATGCAGCTAATGGAGAAGAATATTATCGTGTTGCTATTATTAAAATACCTAAAATTGGAATAGAATATGCAGTATTAAACAAAACGTCAGATACATTACTAAAAATATCTCCAACTAGATTTTGGGGACCAGACCTAGACGAAGGAGTATTTGATGCAAATGAGATTGGAAATTTCTGCATAGTGGGACATAATTATAGAAATTCAAAGTTTTTTAGCAAATTACCAACTCTTGAAAATGGAGACATAATAGAATTAACAGACATGAAAGGAAGAACTGTAACTTATGAATTATATGATAAATACATAGTTGAACAAACTGATGTTAGTTGCACAGATCAAAACACGCAAGGCAAAAGGGAAGTAACATTAATTACATGCACAAATGATAGTAAAGCAAGATGGGTTACAAAATTTAAAGAAGTAAAAAATTAAAAATAATATTATTATAAAATGTAAAAAATTTAAGTACTGGAGAATTATTATTCTTCAGTACTTTTTTTAATTTTTTTTGAAAAATTTTACTAAATAATTTATTGAAAAAATGTCATACTAATACTATGAAAAGGAGGAAAAAACATTATGAAAAATTTTAAAAAAATAATTTACATTGCAATATTAATAACTTTATTTAGTTCCTTTATTTTTATTAAAAACACGTATGCTGCTTCTTTAGATACTCTTGAAATAAAAACTAGCAAAACAAATATAAAACCCGGAGAAGAAGTGAATGTTACAATAAACTTTGGACAAAATTTAGGAGCTTATACTTTTGAAATTAATTATGATAATAATATTTTCGAATATGTGTCTGCACAAGGTGGAACGGCAAATGATACCAAAGACAAAGTAATAGTAACTTTTTACGATTCTACTGGTGGAAGTAATCCAAATACTAGCATGAATGTAGTTTTCCGTGCAAAGAAAGATATAACAACATCTAACCCAACAGAGTTTACAATAACGGCTAAAGGACTAGCTAATCCAGATGCTTCTGTTACATTTGATGATATAACTACACCTATTATAAAAAATGTAACTGTAGAACCAGAATATGTAGATTATACATTAAATCTAACATATACAGGAAGCATTCTAAAAGACGAAGAAAAAGACATGACTCTTTCTTATTCTTCACCAATGGGTCGTTACTATGAACATGCAAGATTAATAGCAGAAGCTACTACTCCACAAAATGGTAAAGTTCAGCTATTAGCTACAGATCAACAACAAACGCAATACGATATTATTCAAAGTGGATGGGGAGACGCACAAGGTTATAAAATAGGTGGAAAAGATGTTTTACAGGAGCTAAAAGTAAGAGGAGTATTTAGTGAAAATGGAGACTACAAAATAACACTTAAATTAATTGACAGAGACAATAGTGATCAAGTTATTGCACAAAAAGAATTTTTATTTACAATTGGAGAAACAATAAAAGAGCCTACTACTCCAGAAGAAATTCCAGGACAAGCCCCAGAAGACACAACACAAGATGAAATTGAGCAAATGCCTACAGAATTACCAAAAACAGGTCAAAATATTTATATTCCAGTAGGTGGCTTACTAATTTCACTGGTTAGTTGTTATATTTACTATAACAAGAAAAAATAGTATATAAGGATGTTTTGTAAATTTAATTTACAAAACACCTTATTACATAGTAGGAGAGTAATAAAATGGCGAAAAAATTTATAATCAATAGTATTCTTATTATATGCATATTTGCAATAATTATATGGCTAGTTGTACAAACATACCAAGAAAATAAAATCAATGAAAAAACATTTGGAAATTATAATAATGAAAATATTAATATAACAATTGTAAAACAAAAAAATACTTTAAAAGAAGCCAAACAGTATGAAAAAGAAGAAATCATATCACAATTTAAAGGACAACCAGTAATAGCAAAACTATATATACCGGAAATTAACTTAGAAACATATATTCTAAAAGAATATTCTGAAAAAGCATTAAATTTGTCAGTTACAAAATTTTGGGGATCAGACCCAAATAAAGAAGGCAATTTTTGCGTAGCAGGGCATAATTTCCAAAATGATAATATGTTTTATAATTTAAAAAACTTAAATTTAGGAGATAAAATTTTTGTTTCAGATTCTAATGTTGGAAAAGTAGAATATGAAATATACGATTTATATAAAGTTCAACCTAATGATATTAGCTGTTTATCACAAAATACAAATGGAAGAAAAGAAATAACATTAATTACTTGTACAAATAATTCCGAAAAAAGAATTATTGTAAAAGCAAAAGAAAGTAATAGTCAATTACAATCAATATAAGGGGTTTAAAATGATGAGTAAAACCAATTATAAAAAATATTTTATGCTTAGTTTAACAATTATAATTACTATATTTAGTATATATATATTGTCTTCAAAATCCATAGCAACAAAACAACTAGAGGGAATAGATAAATTCCCAGCTAGCTATCAACCTTATATAGAAGAACTTGCTAAAAAACATCCAAACTGGGAGTTTATACCATTATATACAGGACTAGATTGGAACTATGTTATAGAACAAGAAAATATATTTGGAAAAAATCTTGTCCCCAAAAATTATTCAGATAGTTGGAAAAATACAACTCCAGGGCGATATAATGTAGAAGTAGATAGTGGTTGGGTAGACAGTTCAAAGCAAGCAGTAGAATACTGCATGGACCCGAGAAATTTTTTGAATGAAGTGCGTTTATTTCAATTTGAAGGATTATCTTATGATGCAAATACAAATAATATAGAAGGAATTGAAAAAATATTGTATGGAACAGAATTCTACAAAAAAACGGTTTCTTATTTAGACAGCAATGGTAATACTATTAATACTAATAATACGTATTCTGACTTAATACTAAAAGCAGGAAAAACTTCTTTAGTAAGCCCATATCATTTAGCTTCACGTATAAAACAAGAAGTAGGGCCTTTTTTAACGCATGCTTCCATTAGCGGTAATGTAGAGGGATTTAATGGATTGTATAATTTTTATAATATAGGAGCCACTAGTTCATCAGAACCAATGGGAGCCATAAAAAATGGTCTTCAATATGCAAAAGACGGAAAAGGAGCAAGTACAGAAACTAAAAATAAATATTTAATTCCTTGGAATAGTAAAGAAAAAGCTATTACAGGAGGGGCTATATTTATAGGTTCTAGTTATATTAATGTAGGACAAAATACAATTTATTTACAAAAATTTGATGTAATAGATAAAAATGGTGACGGATTATTTTGGCATCAGTATATGACAAATGTACTGGCACCTTATAGCGAATCAAAATCTATCTATTCTGGATACCAAAAAATTGGAATGCTAGATTCAGCAATAACATTTATTATTCCAATTTACAATAATATGCCAGACATACCCACACAAAGCCCAGGAATTAATAAAACTGATTTTACTCAAGACAACACAAAAGTATACTGCACAGGAAGCAATGTTAATATAAGAACAGGCCCAGGAACTTCTTACGAAATAATAACTAGCATACCAAAGGAAACAAAAATGCAAAGAATAGGCAAAGGTATTCAAAATGGTGAAAGATGGGATAAAATCCTTCTAGAAAATGGAATTGTGGGATATATTTATCAAGCATATGTTAAAGAAATACCACATGTTCAAATAGAGAAAATAGATATAACAATTGAGAACAAAATCCTACAAAAAGGAGACTCAAAACAATTACAGATAAAGATATTTCCAGAACAAGCAGCTAATAACAAAGTTTTATATTATTCTAGTAACCCAGATGTAGCAATTATAGATGAAAAAGGGACAATTAAAGCAATTAAGTCTGGAAATTCAACAATTACTGTAAAAGCGGAAGAAAATAATATACAAAGCCAAATAGAAATAGAAGTATATAGTAAAGTAACTGGAGTTTCCTTAGATCAGAAAGAATTAAATATGCAAGTAGGAGATACTTTTAAGATTATAGGAACAGTAGAACCTAAAGATGCAAATATACAAGAAATTATATTTTCTAGTACAGATTCTAAAGTAGCAAATGTAGATGAATACGGAACTGTAACAGCGCTAAAAGAAGGAAAAACAACAATAGTTGCATTTTCAAAAGAAGATAAAAATATAACGGCAAAATGCCAAATAACTGTTGTTAGAAAACTAACCGATGATGAAATTAAATTTGAAAGCCCATTAGTAGTAAAGAGTTTAGAAATTAGCGGAATAGATTATTTAAAAAACACAGTAGAAGACATAAAAGAAAAAATAATAACAAATTTAGAAGTTCAAATTCTTAACAAAAACAATGAGCTACTAAATTCTAAGGATCTAGTAGGAACAGGCACTAAAATACAGATAAAAGAAGATGAAGAAGTATTAAGAGAGTATAAAGTAATATTATATGGTGATGCAAATGGAGATGGAAAAATCAATAGTGTAGATCTATTAGTATTACAAAGACATATTCTAGAAATTGAATTTATAGAAGAAATTTATAGAAAAGCAAGCATTATTAATAAAAATGCTAATGCCCCTACTTCCATTGACTTACTTCTAATTCAACGCCATATTTTAGGCTTACAACTAATAAAACAGTAAATTTGTAAGGAGTGTGAATATATTTTTCATGAAAAGGACACTATTTTTAACAATATTTATTATAACACTATTTTTTCTGAGCACTTTTATATATGCTACTTCAACAAATAAAGGAATGGTATATCTATCTACTAATAAAGAAATAATACAAAAAGAAGAAGAAATAGAAATTAGTTTATTTCTAGAAAATGCTGAAACTGTGGCTTTAACAGCTTATTTTACCTATGATGAGTCTAAACTAGAGTTTATTTCAGGTCCAGAAAATATTAATGTTAAACAAAATCAAATTATATTTGTATGGTATGACGATAAAGGAGGAGAAAATCCAAAAGGGGGAGAACTTGCTAAACTTAAATTTAAAGCAAAAGAAGAAGGACTAGCAACAATACATGTATCAGGAGAATTTTACAATAAAGAAGCAAAATTAATAAAAACTAATACTAATGATATACAAATTCAAATTGGAAAAGAAGATAGAACTCCAGAAATTGCTGAAAATGAAATAGGAAATAATCTACAAACTAATAATGCTAAATTAAAAACCTTAAGATTAGACAAAGAAGGACTAACACCAGATTTTAACAAAGATATAATAGAATATTATTTAACTGTTCCAAGTTCAGAAAACAACATAGAAATTTTAGCTCTAAGTGAAAACCCCAATGCGACAATTGAGATTACAGGAAATACTAATCTTAAAAATGGACTAAATGTAATTAAAGCTTTAATTATATCTGAAGATAAAACCCAGCAAAATACTTATACAATTTATGTAACAAAAACAAATGATATTAATATGGCTAATACTAATTTAGAAACATTAGCAATTCAAGATGTTTTGCTAACCCCGCCTTTTAATTCAAATACAACTTATTATCAAACTGAAATACCATATGAAACAGAAAATTTAAATATTTTAGCAATTCCAGAAAATGAAAAAGCAAATGTAAAAATAGAAGGAAAAGAAAATTTAAAAGTGGGAGATAATATTATTAAAATAAACATTACAGCGGAGAATGGATTTACAAAAAAAACATTTCAAATTAATGTTCATAGAAGAAACCAAGAAGAAGAAATACAGCATGAAAAAGAAGAAAACCAAAATAAAGAAAAGTTAGAAGAGGCATACCAAATAGAAAAAACCAATGCTAAAATAATAGAACAGCAAAATAAAATAGAGGGAAAAAAGCCGACGGTAAATATATTTATAATTACATTAATAGGACTTAGCTTAATTATATTAATAATTTTTTTAATAAAAATTATAAAAGCAAAAAGTAAACTATAATATAAGAACAAAGTAAAATTGAGCTTCATAAAATATAAATAAAGTATTTATATTTTAAGGAGGCTAAAATGGCAAAAATAATTATATTTAACAATGATACAGATAGAATGGAAACTTATTACAGAGGGGAATCGGAGCCAATGCCATACAATACAAATGCTACTTTAAAAGTAAGAGAATTTAGAGGCTCTAGTAATTCTCAAACTTTATGGACTACAAAACGAACAATGCAAAGTTGGAATTCACAAAGATATATATATGGAGGACCAATTCCTGTGGGATTTGCATTTAAAAGACCATGGGAAGGAGGACATGGCAGTCAAAGCCAACATTATGCTGGAGTTGCATTTGACGTAGGGCAAACATTATCACTCGAAAGAAGAAGAATACTTTGGAACAGTGCAAATAATTCAGGAGTATGGACATATGTAGAACCAATTGCTTTAACGCCAACATGGGTTCATTTTGATAAAAGATTTCGGAAAGCCAGCATGTGTAGCAGGAGGATATCCACAACTAAAACAAGGAAGCCTTAGCAATTATGTTTTAATTGCACAAGATGACTTAAATACTTTAGGTTATAGAACAGGTGGACTAGACGGAATATTTGGAACACAAACAAGAAATGCAGTAATTGCATACCAAAGAAGCAGAGGATTAGCAGCAGACGGAATTATAGGTTGCAATACGTGGCGATCTTTACAAGAAAATGTAATAGGAACAGGAAGAACTAATACAACAATTGACTAAAACTATATAATATAGAAGTTTGTATCTCCAGCAACTGCTTTTTTTACTTTAACATAGTAGTACTTGACTTGCGAGAGTAAGTATTAAAAAAATAAAATGTTAAGCCCCGGCCTCGAGACCAAGACAATGGCAGAAAAGTTATTAGCTTTTTCTCGAGACCTCTTAATTACTCTAAAAGCAGTTTCTGGAGGGGTTAACATTGCAAATTTTTAATACTTACTCTCGCAAATCGCTACCTTATTCAAAAGATGAAGGAAAACTGCAAAATTCTATTTATATAAAATAAAAGTCTAAAAGTATTAGAAACTAAAAATAATACATAAAAAACTACGAAACCATAATTTTAATGGTTTCGTAGGTATTATTATTTATTTGTAACTTCTTCTAAATCTAACAATTCTTGCCACCTAGAATCAACTTCATCTTGAAACTCCTTTATCATCCACTCATTACCTGGCTTAAACATATGCTTAAACCTCTTTTGAGGCCTTAAAAATTCTTCAATTGGCAATTTATTCTTTGGCTTATAATTAATTACATATTTACCATTAATAACTTCATATAATGGCCAATAACATGTTTCCACAGCCAATTTGTTAATGAGCATTAAATCTTCTGTTGGATATCCCCAGCCTCTAGGACACGGAGCCAATACATTTAAAAATGCAGGACCAGAAGTATAAATTGCTTTTTCAGATTTTTCATATAAATCTTTAAAATTTTGGTATCCAATTGTTTGTGCAACATAAGGAATATGATGTCCAATCATAATTTTAGTTAAATCTTTTCTTGGTTGCATTTTTCCAGGTATTTTAGTTCCGGCAGGTGTTGTTGTAGTATCTGCAAATTTTGGAGTTGCCGAAGAACGCTGAATACCAGTATTCATGTATGCACCATTATCGTAACATACATAAACCATATCATGTCCTCTTTCCATAGCACCAGACAAACTCTGTAAACCTATATCATAAGTTCCACCATCTCCACCAAATGCAATAAATTTTGTATTTTGACCCTCTGGTAATTTTCCAGTTCTTTTCATTGCTTTATAAGCAGCTTCAACTCCAGAACAAGTTGCTCCAGCACATTCAAATGCTGTATGAATAAAAGAATCTGTCCAAGCAGTATAAGGATAAATAAATGTAGAAACTTCCATACAACCTGTAGCAGTTGCAATAACGGCACTATCTTCTGGCTTTAAGGCACGTAATACCATTCTCGCAACAGGAGGAGCTCCACAACCAGCACACATTCTATGACCTGCTGTAAATCTTGAAGGCTTAGTAGCCATAATTTCTTTTAAATTATATGCCATATTAAAATTCCCCCCTTACACCCAAATATCTATATGGATTAGTAACTTTTCCAATATTTTTAATTTTTTCTAAATCATTATATACTGATTCCAATTCAGCAGAGGTAGTATCACGACCACCAATACCATAAATATAATTAACAGTAGGAACTTGTATTCCGTTTACAAACATAGCAGAGGTAATATCTTCAAATAATGCACCACCAGCAGCATTTATTGAATCAGCTTTATCTAATACTGCTATAGCTTTTTGGTTAGCTAAAGCATTAGCAATTTCTTTAGCAGGGAAAGGTCTAAATACACGTATTTTCAATACTCCAGCTTTAATTCCTTTCTCTCGTAAAAGATTAGCAGTATATTTAGCAGTACCAGCAGTAGAATTCATACAAACAATTACTATATCACTATCTTCCATTTTATACTTTTCAAAAAACTCATATTTTCTGCCAGTCATTTTTTCAAAATCTTTAGACACTTCTAAAATTACATTTTTGGCATTCCTCATGGCTTCAGCCTGCTGACGTTTATGCTCAAATAAGTAACTTTGCAAATCTAAAGGACCAACAGCGATTTGCTCTTTTAAATTTAATAAATAATGCTCTGGATGGTATGTACCAACAAACTCTTTAACCTTTTCATCTTCTACAAGTTCTATATTTTCAATAGAATGAGAAGTAATAAAACCATCTTGACACACCATAAGAGGTAATAAAACATCTTTATGCTCTGCAATCCTATGAGCCATTAATAAATTATCATAGGCTTCTTGATTATTTTCTGAAAATAATTGTATCCATCCAGAATCTCTAACTCCCATTGCATCTGAGTGATCATTATGAATATTTAAAGGACCAGACACAGCACGATTAACCAAAGACATAACAATTGGTAATCTACAACTAGATGCAATATAAATCATCTCCCACATTAAAGATAAGCCATTAGAAGAAGTAGCAGTCATTGCTCTTGCCCCAGCAGCTTCAGCACCAACACAAGCAGACATAGCACTATGTTCACTCTCTACTGCAACAAACTCAGTATCAACAGTTCCATTACTTACAAAACTAGAAAAATATTGAGGTATTTCAGTAGATGGAGTAATAGGAAAAGCTGCAACAACATCAGGATTAATTTGCTTCATTGCAATTGCTGCTGCTTCATTTCCACTTAATCTTTCTCTAATTCCCATTTTTTTCATCCTTTCTATTTAATTATTTCATTTCAATTGCTCCAAAAGGGCAAACCTTTGCACACACACCGCAACCTTTACAATAGTCATAATTAAAGTCTTCCCTTTTTTGCTCTTTATTTACTGGAATTGCATCATCTGGACAAACTGGAAAACATAACCCACATTGCTTACACTTATCAGATAAATAAATTGGCTTTACTGAACGCCAATCACCAGTTTTAAATTCCCTTGCATTTCCAGCATTATAAATTGTTCCACCAGGAGTAACTTCCTTCCAAGGAGTTTCAGAATTTATTTTCCCCGTCATTTTTTGCACATCCTTTCATTACCATCAAACTTTTTTTACTTCTTTTAAAGCCATTTCCAAAGCTTTCATATTTCCCTCAATTACTTCTGGCTTTTTAGCGAATTTATGTTTAAAAGAACCAATCATATCATTTAAAAAATCTTGCTCAGACATAATTTGACTAACCTTCACAACAGCTGCGAGCATTGGTGTATTTGGGAAATATTGCCCAAGAGTCTCCATAGAAATTTTTCTAGCATCAATTGAATAAATTGAACCAGTATAATCTTTCAAAACATCTCGCAAATAATTAGAATCTTTTGTAGTATTAATAATAATGGCACCATCTTTTTTTAAGCCTGCTGTAACAGGAACAGATTCTAGTAGAGTATCATCTACAACTACTACATAGTCAGGCTCGTAAATATTGCTATGTATAGTAATTGGTTCATTACTAATACGGTTATATGCGGTAATTGGTGCACCCATTCTTTCAGGACCATATTCAGGAAAACCTTGAATATATTTACCAGTGTTGAATGCAGCATCTGCAAGTAATAGCGAAGCTGTTTTAGCGCCTTGACCACCTCTACCATGCCATCTAATTTCAATTAAGTTATTCATCTACTGTAAAACCTCCTTTAATTATAAAATTATAAGCTAAGTATATTTCTAAAAAACAAAAAAGTCAATATAAATATTGTACAAGCTCATAGAAATAAATACTAGAATAATCATTCTAGCAGTTATTCTCAACTAATACTATATGGCGAAAAGACAATAAAATTGTTTTACTTAATATAGGTAACGAACTAGAGAAAGAACAAATAAAAAATGACGAAAACTAGACGTAAGGCGATGGAAGCATTACTTTAAAAGTAAATAACAAGCAGAAAAAATAAAATAAATATAAAATTATTTTTAAAAATTGTCAAAAAAGTATTGACAATTTTTAAAATAAATGATAATCTAAAAACAATAAGGGGGCAGTATTATTTTTTAAAAAAGGAGGAAGCCATGGATAATAACTTAGGAGAGCAAATCTTAGCAGGTCAAAACATAATGATGCAAACAATTATACAAATACAACAAAATATGATGACTATGCAAGAAATGTTGCAAAATCTAGTGGAAGGACAAAAACAATTAAGAAAAGACGTAGATGAACTAAAGCGAGGGCAAGAAGAACTAAGAAAAGACGTAGATGAACTAAAGCGAGGGCAAGAAGAACTAAGAAAAGATGTAGACGAACTAAAATTAGAAGTAAAAAGATTAGACAAAAAAATAGACAAAGTAAAAGAAGAAATAGTAACAGAAGTATCAGAAATAATATCTGAAATGTGTATTCATATTGATAAAAGAATGGCACAATAATACAAAAATGTTATTAAAAGGAAAAATTTGAATTATTATTGATTTTTAATAATAATAATAATAAAATATCTGTATAGGCAATACAGATATTTTTTTAATCTAAAAACAAGCCCAAAAATATATAAAACAGATTTATTTTTAATAGGAAGAGAGGAGAACAAATGAAAAACGAAAAAGGAATTGCAACTTTATTTGTCTTAATTTCCGGATTATTTTTTATAACTTTTATTATGGGAATTCTTATTTTAGCTTCAGTTAAAAAACAAACTCAATATAGTCTGGGAGAAGAAATACAAAATATATATAACCAAGAACAAACACAAAATCAAAAAAACATTGTACCAATATATACAGAAGAGCAACTAAGAAAAATTGGCACAGGAGAAAAAATAAACATTTCTGAAGAAGGAAATAAAACATATGCATTTGAAAAAACTTCAGAATATATATTAAGAAATAATTTAGAAATAACTAATAATGGAATATTAGATTTAACACAATATAATTTCGATACAGCAGGTAAATACATAAAAATAAAAGATACAAGTAAAAGTGAAGAAACATTTTATTATTATAAAGATGAATATAAATACCCAGTAACACAAGAAGGATACAAATATAATGGACTAATATTACAGTATGAAGGCTATAATAACACAGGAAGCGGACATAGCACTACAACTCCAATATGGAAAGACTTAAGTGGAAATGGAAACGATGGAACTTTAGAAAATATATTATATCATTCAAGAAGTGGCTGGCAATATGGAGCAATAGCTTTAGATGGAGTAGATGATGGAATATATTTAGGAGATAAACTAAAAGATATATTTAAATCTAATAACACTATAGAATTTATGGTTAAAATGAATGAACTATCAGCAAGAGATATATTTATTGGAAATTTTTCCACAGCAAATAATATAAACTATGAAAAAGATGCAAACAACGCATTAAGGGCATATTTAAATTATGGAGCTGTAGATTATAGAAGTAGAAATATTATTACAAGTAATCAAGAAGCATATCAAATTAGTTATGTGTATAACCATGAAACAAGTCAAATTATTATCTATATAAATGGAGATATTGTATTTGCAAATACAACAGCAGAAATAGAAAACTATACATACGATTGGGTAAATGCTTGGATTGGAAGAGACTCTCGAACAGGGCAAACATGCCTAAAAGGAGAAATATATGGAGTAAGAATATATAATCAAGCACTAACAAATAAGGAAATAAAAAATAATTATCTAGTAAGCCAAAAAGAAAAAAAAGATACACCAAAAGAAAAAGTAAACCCACCAGAAATAAAAGAAGGAATGATACCAGTATATTAC